>JBGCFB010000370.1:0-18491 GCA_045106685.1 Bacteroidia bacterium
CCTGATCCTCATCGCTCAGCGTATCATACATCGGTAAGCTCAGACAGTGATCATAAAACTGCTCGGTGTGAGGCAGGTCGCCACGCTTGCCATTCGTGTAGGGCATCAGATGTGTCGGCACATAGTGGACCTGGGCGTAAATTTCTTGTGTGCGCAGATAATCATACAAGCCTTTGCGGTCCTCCACTTGAATAACATACAAGTGATAAGCATGGTGGATATGCGGAGGCGGGGCGATGATATTGACTGGACTTTCTGCGAAAGCGTCATTATATGCCTTGGCGATTGCCCTTCGGCGGGCGATACCCGCTTTCGCGCGTGTCAATTGCGACATGCCCAGCACCGACTGAAAGTCTGTCAGACGATAATTATAACCCATCTCATGGATTTCATAATACCAGCCTCCGGGCTTTTCAGTAAGCATCTCCGGCTCGCGGGTGATGCCATGCGTGCGCAAGCGCAATAGATTTTTGTACAACTCCTCATTGGCGGTGGTGACCATGCCGCCTTCGCCAGTGGTGATATGCTTGGCGGGATGGAAAGAGAATATCGCCAAATCGGCGTAGCGCCCACTTCCGCAAGCGATGACTTCGCCTTTACTATTTTCAAAAGCGCCTCCAGGTGCGTGGCAGCTATCTTCGATGATCCAGCATCCATGCGCATCGGCTAACAGCCGCAGGGCTTCCATATCGACGGAATAGCCGGCATAGTCTACTGCGACGATTCCTACATATTCGTCAGCTTCGAGCATTTTTTTTACCAAACCCAAATCCAGCAAACCTGTCGCCGGATCGATGTCGACAAACACCGGCGTACCTCCGCAATAGCGAATGCAATTAGAGGAAGCCGCGAATGTAAATGAGGGCACCAAAACCTTGTCACCGGCTTGAACACCGAGCGCCAAGGCGCAAAGGTGGAGCGCAGCAGTTCCGCTACTGACGGCAACCGCGTAAGGCGCTTCCACATAGTCCGCAAAAGCCGCTTCAAATTCCCCAACTCGTGGGCCTGTTGTCAGATAATCTTCTTCCAGCGCAACAATTACTGCTGCGATGTCTTCTTTAGAGATATGCTGACGAGCATAAGGTATCGCCATAATGGTTTACGATATCGTTTTCGTTAATTTTTTGCAGGATTTGTGAAAAAACGCATGTAGTTTTAATGTGCAAAACCGCGCAATCGCAATGTTATGAAATTAAAAACAAACTGTTCTTGGGAACATCCTTATACGCCCGATCCACAATACGGCAAGCGTGTCGCTTACTTCAGTATGGAGTTCGGTATTGACCAGACCCTCAAGACATATTCTGGAGGTCTTGGTTACCTGGCAGGCTCACATATGCAAGCTTCGTATGACCTGAAGCAAAATATGATCGGCATCGGGATGTTGTGGAAATTCGGCTACTACGATCAGATTCGTGATCAGAGTGGCAACATGCGCGCCCTTTTTCGCGAGCGTTATTACAATTATCTCCAGCCTACGGATCTTGTTTTTCCAGTAGATATCAACGGCCACACTGTCAATGTTCAGGCGTATTATTTGCCGCCAGAAATCTTTGGTACGATTCCGATGTATTTTCTTTCTACTGATCGTCCTGAACTCAATGATTATCTGGCATGTACGATCACTCATCACCTCTATGACCAAAACCCTGCGGCACGTATCGCGCAGAGTATTGTGCTGGGTGTCGGTGGTGCCAAAGTAGTAGAAGCGCTTGGTGGAGCAGATGTCTATCACATGAATGAAGCGCATGCGCTTCCGCTGGCATTTCACTTATACAATGAGCACGGAAGTGAGGAAGCTGTACGTCAGCGCCTTGCTTTCACGACACATACGCCAGTTAAGGCTGGTAACGAAGAGCGTGATTTTGAGCATATGTTCAAAATGGGCTTTTTCTCTGGAATATCTAAAGAAAAGGTGCGCGAAATGACAAAAGAGGAAGGTGATCGCTTCGGTTATACTCCTGCCGCTATTCGCCTCAGTGGCGCAGTAAACGGCGTTTCACAGCTTCATGCTAAAGTCTCTGAGGAGATGTGGTCCGATGTTGAGCCGCGCCCACCGATTATTGGTATTACAAATTCGCAGCACCAAGGCAAGTGGCAGGATAAGCAGCTCAAGGCTGCACTGGATGCAGGCGACGATAAGGCGCTTTGGGCGCGCAAGCGAGAACTGAAGCAAGACTTATTTGAAATTGTAGCGGAGCAAACTGGCAAGCGTCTCGATCCTGACAAACTCACCATCGTATGGGCACGCCGCTTTGCAGGATATAAGCGCGCCGACCTGATTATGCGTGATCTTACTCGTTTTTATGATCTGCTAAATGACGGAAGCCTCCCTGTTCAGATCATCTGGGCTGGCAAGCCTTACCCGCATGATGAAAGCGCCGTCGAAATGTTCAATAAGCTTATCAACACGACGCGTTATAGCGATACCGCGACTGTGCTTACAGGGTATGAAATGGGCCTTTCTGCTGCATTGAAAAAAGGCTCGGATGTATGGCTTAACACACCTCGCCGTCCGAAGGAAGCTTCTGGCACCAGCGGCATGACAGCGGCGATGAACCTCTCTGTGAATTTCTCTATCGACGATGGCTGGATTCCTGAATTTGGTAAGCACGGACACAATTCCTTCATCATTCCTCCAGCCGACGACACTCAGTCTGTACAGGCGCAAGATGATCACGATCATTTTCATCTTATGCGCATTTTGGAAGATGAAATTATCCCACTGTATTACCAAAAACATGAGAAGTGGCTCGAAATCGCCAAAAACTCAATGAAAGAAGTAGTTGAGGACTTTGAAGCACATCGCCAGGCAGCCGAATATTATGACAGGCTATATAGCCAGGTCGGTGTTCCACAACTGGCTTAGTCAAAAAATTCTAGTATCACTAATCTCCATTCATCAATCTCCAATCCTATGTGTAAGCATAGAATTGGAGATTTGTGGTTTATAGAAGGATATTTTTTGACCCCAAATTATAATCAAAAAGTGGAAGGAGCGTTTTTATTCCATGGTGAAAAAAAGCGTTTGGCTACTTATAGCCTTAGTATCCGGAAGCATCGCTCAGGCGCAAATCCCTGTCAGTCCTAGTAAGCAGTTTTGGAAAAAGCGTGTTGTACGCAGAATCGACTTGCGCGAGAAGATCAACAGACCCTTGGTGTATCATGAGTCACACCTGTATAATAAGCAGGAATATACTGAGCGCAACGGCATGGTCGCCGCCTTGTTCAATGGCATGAACCAGCTCGGTTATGTTGCCTATGATCCTGAAAACTGGGATGTTACGTACGATTATGAAGCGCTTGTAGCGCGCATGCAATCCTTTCAGGATGCAGTGGATAACCAACAGTTAGATGCCTCTGGCTTCTTTGGTGACGACACCGAAGTGGAGCGCCTTCGAGATGAGTTTAATGATATTATGGAAGACTATGAGGAGCCAAAAAACCCTGACCATTGGGGCGGCTTTAGTTATCCAGATAGCCTTCCGGCAGGGTATAATTATGAGCCGGATACCAGTGCCAATACGCCTTTAAAAGTCGGAACAACCCTTTCGCAAGTTGACTTATCGCCATACGAAGAATCGATCCACCTGGTGGAAGACTGGATTTTCAACTCTCAGCGCAGTGCGATGCAGCAAAATATTGACTACTTCGAAATCATCTGGACTGACCCTACAGGCCAGCTTCCAGAGAAAGTACTCGCACGCATTCGCTGGGAAGACTGCGTGAGCATTTTGGAAAAAACGCAATGGAAAAATCGTTTTAACGACGCCGAAGTGCGCTCCATTCGCGAAGTATTAGAATTACGCATTTTCCATAGCTACGCCATCAATATCAGCGGGGAGTCTGTAACCAGCTTGCCGGAAGCCGCCAAGCGCCAGCAAGAGATGGTAGACTTTGAGCATTATTTGTGGAGTTATTAAAAACTGCTAGTGATAGTTTTGGGTTGTGAGTTTGGTGTTTTGGGTAAAAGAACTCAAAACCCCTAACCCAAAACGCAAAACAAATCGAACCAATAAGTATTCCTATTTCAACGAAATCGTCACCTTGAAATCTCCTGCGCCGTGTACAGGTCGCACGATAAGGTAATAGTCCTCTTTTTTGATCTTGTCTAGGGCAAGGTGGTCCGCGCAGTTGTCTACACTGTACTTGTCGCGTGACTCATGGTCTATGATCGTCTCAGGACGAGAACCGCGCTTCAAGTCCAATTCAAACTCAGCATCTACGCCTGCTCCTGGAGTGATTTTGATATCAAGCCCAGTGTCAAGATTTAAATGAAAAATACGATAATCATCCTGATTATAGATTTTCCCATGCAGCTCATGTTGAATAGCAATCGGTCCTGTAATAGCAGGTCTCGCAGGCGTGCGCCTGCGGCGTTTGGCTTCAAGGACTGCTTCCAGCGCATTGACACGACCATATCCCATCAAGTCAGAATGTCCACGTTCATCATATCCGTCGCCTATTTTGTTTGCGGTTTGTTCCAAAATCTGCTTTACCTCGCTGCTGGCAAGATCGGGATTTGCCGAGAGCATCAGCGCACATACACCTGCCACTACCGGACAGGAGCAAGAAGTCCCCGCAAAGCCTTTGTAGTCACTAGGGATTCCAGCATAGGAAAGGTCTTCTCCGCCGCTGTGAAATTGCACCGCTGATGCGATGCCACGGCTCGTACTATGCTCATCCGTAACAGCCGTTGTGATCACAGGGACACGTCCACCGGACGGACCCAGGATCGATAGATTTGGGCCAAAGTTGGAGTAGTCTGCTCGCTCGTCCATACTGGTAGAAGCGCCGACGGCGATCACTTCTGGCAAGCGACAAAAGTCGCTAATTGGACGGTTGTTATTTCCAGCTGCGAAAAGGATGACACAGCCACGGCCGTCGCGGCCTTCGCGCGTTGCTTTTACTACAGCTTCGCGCTGGCGCGTCGAAAGCGGCACATCAATCATCGACTGGCCGTCGAGTGACATGCCGGGACGACCCCATGAACAACTTACGACATCAGCACCGAGATCGATCACGCGATTGAATATCAACTCGATCATGATGTCACTTAATTCCTTATTTCGGATCGGCATAAATCGACAGTTCGGAGCTACACCTACGATGCCTGCGCCATTTGTACCTGCCAGGGCGACGCCCGCGCAGAGTGTGCCGTGTGTATCGCTAGGCGCACGATCCATATCGGGGCTATTGCTCACATAATCCCAGGGATGAACGACGCGATGACTGCCATCAAAGTCAGGGTGATCCAGATCGAATCCGTTGTCGATAATCGCCATCGTAATGGCTGATGAGCCGAGGTTGCCCAATTCTTTCCAAGCTGCGACGACCTTGGCATCGGCGCCTTCTTTTGATTCGCCAAACACCGCCGAAGGCGTATCTCGAAAGTCAACTCCGGTATTTTGTAAATGCCATTGCAACTCAAATAACGGGTCGCTGGGAAGCATCACAGAAAACTCCATCTGCATGGCAAGGTCAGGCTCGGCAATTGCCACGAGTGCATGCTCCTGAAGCTTGATCGCACAGCTGATGGGGTTGGGGGAGTCTGCGCTGAGGCGCACTACAAAGGCTCCCGGCCCTCGGGTTTCGACAGTAGTCAAATGCAGCTCATCCAGGCATGTCTGTTGCTCGGCGGCACTCGCCCATGGTCGAAACACGACATACAATTCACCCGTCGGAACGACAGGTTCTGTGCTTCCTTCTGTTTCATAGACATTGGTGCCCTGGATGACGTGTTCATTCTGGCGAAGGTTATCCAGCATGCTGTCGGTTGAAGGGCCATCGATGCTTCGTGTAGCAACTGCTTCCACTAGTTCAAAGCCTCCCAGTTTGCCTGCGATTTTTGGCCCATCCAGGCTTCGTGTCGTGGGTAGCGAAGTGCCTTTACGCATTTTTACTCCAACGTAGCGGCTGCTTTTGTTGAGTGTGAGTCGTCCGTTTCCGTAGCGTAGCGTGGTCATATGTCGAAAGAGTTTGGGGTGGTCCTATTGTGGAGCAAGGCTTGTTTGACAGGTTTCAGATGCTAATAGAGTGCCAAATTCATAATATTGAATTTCGTAGTCCAGCGTTATCTTATCGTCCTCGTTCCAACTTCCACTACCACTTGGGACTTCAATACGAACATTGCTTTGATTGCATAGGTTTCCTGTTACAAATGCAAAATTCGTATTGCTTACTGCGGCATCAATAGCAATTGCCTGGGAACCGCAGTTTCGGTTATTGAGGCCAGAAAGCTGGATCATACTGTTAAGTTGAGATGTAATGGTGATGTCCAGATTGTAAGTTTGATCTCTTTGGTCATTCGTCAGGTTGTCCACGCAGATTTCTGTCGCAGTATAATTGCCTGGGAAATTGTCGAGTTTGAAGAAGTTACAACGTCCGTTTGCATCTTGTTCCCAGCCGGCCTCACACTCACAGATCGTCGCATCGCCGATGGCAATGCAGCTTCCATGTGCGCCGCAGGACTTATTGCTGCAAGGATCATCCTCACAACTCAGCATGAACAAAAGAGGAATATATAATACAAAAGCGAGCTTTTTCATAGCATTTCTATCGTATTAGGGTTTGATTAAAATCGCTGTACAATCATCAGTACGGTTGATGCCATCTGCTCTGTAGGATACTGAAAAGCTGAGGCGAACCGAGTCTGTAAACACTGTTCCGCTACCTGAAAAGGTGTAGCCTGCAAAATTCGTTTGATCACAAACGAGTTGCTCTGGAATTTGAATACTACTTCCATTCAATGTGGCAAGGACTCGTACTCTTCCATCTGTATTTGAAGGGCAAGCATAGTCGCCCAGATTGATGATGGAAATAGCGAATCCAGGTTCTGCTGTCTCATCCAGTTGGACGATGTGTTCATCGTTTGTTTGGAAACAGCCTTCATATCTGCCATCATAATTTCCGATCAGACGCGTAACGTCTATTCGTTCACATTTATCCCCCAAGAAGCCTTCCGGGCATTCGCAAATGCCTTCTGTACAGGTGCCTCCATTTTCGCAGACGATTTCTTCACAAGGGTCTACATTACACCCTATACAGATACACATGCCGATCAGAAAGAAAAGCGAAAATTGGCGAAACGATAAAGAGGAGGTTTTCATATTGGGAAATACTGATTTTTACGATTCATTTTGAGGGGCCTTTGGGGCATGGCCCAGTAGAGACAAGGCATGCCTTGTCTCTACTGGATTTGAATTTTGCCACGACTTACGATCGCATTGTTGGCATTTTTTATAGAAAAGACATACAAGCCTGCGGAAAGTGTACCACGATGCAGTAAGAAGCCATTCACCTGGCGTTCTGCCTGAATGCGCATATTTCGACCCTGTATGTCACGGACTTCAAGTGAAAGCGCATGGGTTGAAATCGGCAATTCAATCATGACCTGATCTGTCATTGGCTGAGGATAGACTCGGCTTGTAAGAAGTTCCTGCCTTCCAATACTGGTAGCTGGGCCGCAGACCAGTTTTACCAAGTTATCACGAACAAAACGCTCGGTAGTATCCATATACGTCGGTACAGGCTGACCTGTAATCTGGCTCACAAATGGGACGTGATCCGCACCTGTAAACGTGTAGAATTGAGAGCTAATTCCCAGATTCTTTGCTCTGATATCCATTGTTTCACTCCCAGAAAGAGGTAGGTCTATACCAAATAAGCGGACCGTATCTGTAGCATAAGGAACAGTACCATCTTCGTCTCCGTGCATGCTGATGAGTGGAGCTCCTCCTGCTTCCATCCATGCCGTATCGCCGATCGCTCCACATAGATTGATTACACCAGAAACCTCTGAGCTAAAGCCTTGACTTCCGCTGAGGCCTTCGATACCGCCGATTCCTACGGTGTCGCTTGCTTCAAGATAGGGAGGAAGATCGGCCAGGCTCTTGAGATATGCAGCATGTGTCGAAGCGACTGCGCCTGCTGATACACCTCCAATAAAGATGTGGTCGGTGTCGATTTTGAATTGGTTTGCACCGGCTGCATCTGCTCTGAAAAAGCGCACTGCGGCTTTCATATCGTGAGTCGCTTTTAAGACAGCCATAGTACCTTCACGAGGATTTCCCCCTAACAGTAGGCCAGGGGTCAGGCGGTAGTCGATGGCAGCGGTGGCGTAGCCATGCTCAGCAAGATAGGTGCAGAGCGATACAATATCTCCCGATTGACGGGCACCAAATACGAATGCACCTCCAAAGGCAAGAATAACGAGCGGGCGCTTTGTAGCTTGATCGGTAGGCGCATCAAAAAAGGTCAAGTATAACTCCTGAACATTGTTTGGGTTACCAAGTGTAGGCTGGATATTTTCGCCAAACTTTACGTTTGATGTTTCCTGAACCTGATCTGCAAATACGGGACTTACAAAACGTTGTCCATCGCAAAGGGTCTGCGCCGATAATGTGAAAGCACTCGTTATGCAAAGAAGAAGTGTAAATATTCTATTCATATTGATTGTATTGTGTGAGGAATAAGTAACGTAAATTTACCGAACCAAGCGTGAGAAGCGAAGTCTTAGACCATGTTTGGGGCGCAAAATAAATTGAAAATTCCGCTTTTGAGAACCTGAACTACACCATTTTTGCTTCAAATAGCGCGCTATTCTTCATTAAATTGGCTTGCCAGAACCTCAAAGTCGGAATTTTCTTCTTCATTTTGCCTGTCTCAAACATGGTCTTATGAAAAAAATGCTTGATAAAACAGTTTTTGAAACTTCCATAAGTGTGCTTCCATTCGTGAAAAGATGGAGTTTGCTTTGCTGTTTAGGTATCTTTTTCGTCAGTATTTCTTTTGCTCAAAGTCCTTATGTAGAGGTGTCAATGAATGATGAGCGGCAAGATGCAGCCTTGCTAAAGTCGCTCACGGGTAAGCTTCAAACACGCGATACGACACTAGTGCGAAAGCGGCTTGCACGCTTCATGGATAATCTCCGTATTGTCGGATATGCGGATGCAAGCGTTGATTTTTTTTCTATAAAAAACGACACAATACTACTCCAGGTATATCGAGGTCCTTATTATGAACTAACATCGCTGGAACTAGATAGCTTGCCACCAGAAGCACGTTTGGCACTCAACAAAGAAACGCTTCCCCGTCCTTTTAATCGTCAGCGTTTGCAAGAGACTTTAAATGATATCTTGTATGATTTTCAGGGAAAAGGCTTCCCATTCGCAGCTTTTGCGAGTCCTGAAACCAAGTTTGAAGCCAATGGCATTGATAGTGTAATTGTTGCTCAGTCATACCAGTTTGACGCAGGAGAAAAAGTGGTGATCGACAGCATTCGGCTTACGGGTAAGCGGCGAGAGCCCGACTATTTGCTGCATCGTATCATGAGGATCAGGCCCGGCGATGTCTATCGGCAGGAGCGGATCGACGACATACCACGAGTGCTCAATAACACGCCGTATTACGAACGGACACCTTCGCCCAGGATTCGTTATAAGCTTGACGGAACTGCAATCCTTGAAGTTCAGACGCGTCGCCAACGAGCGGGAAAGTTTGATCTTCTTTTAGGGCTTTTGCCTCCCGACGATCCCACTCAAGGGAAGTTCAGAATCACGGGTCTCGTCGATGCCGTATTTGTAAGTGCGTTGGAAATGGGCGAACGCATCGAATTTACGTTCAAGCAGCTCTCGGCGACATCACAAATAATCAATCTGTCCTATGAGCAGCCTTATCCGGGTGGCTTGCCTATTTCTCCAGCCTTTTATTTTAATCTGCAAAAACAGGAAGAGCGCTTTCTAAATCGATCGCTTGGACTCTCAGGGCGATACTCATTTTCGCCTCAACTCCAGGGAGAGATTTTTTATCGAAATCGCCAGACAGCTCTTCTTGATACGAATTTGGCTCGTGGAGCTGGAGGCATTAATCTGCCTGAGGTGATGAGTGGCGCAGACCGGCGTGTCGGGTTACGCTTGCAATTTGAAAAGCTGGATTATCGGCTGAATCCGCGCAAAGGCTTCGTCGGAAGCGTGGAAGTAGGCACTGGCCAGCGATCCACAAGGCCAGACGTGCGACTGGGAGATGAGGCGCGGGCAGTTTTGGAAGCGCAGCAAACTGTGCAAGAGGTGGATCTGAGTGTGAGTGTTTTTATTCCGACCGGAAAGCGAACGACCGTCCGATTGCGCAACGAAACATACTTATTGGCGCAGTCGCAGTATTTTCAAAATGACCAACGTCAGATCGGTGGTGGACGCAGTATTCGTGGCTTTGAGGACAATCAGTTTTTCGCTGATCGCTATGCGTTCTTCTCCGCAGAATATCGATTGCTGCTCGATCAGAACGCGCACATGCTCGCCTTTACAGATTACGCCTATCTTAATAACCGAGTCGATAATTCGATTCTTCGACCTTGGAGCTTTGGGCTTGGCTTGCAGATCGACACCGGCGCTCCGGGTTTGCTCTCATTAGTATATGGAATTGGAAGTGTGGCCGACGGGCCTTTTCGGCCTGCGAGAGGGAAGCTGCATATTGGGCTTGTGAATAATTTTTAGCAAAAAACTAAAAATTACATACATTTGTTATCCCATTAACAAAAAGCCTTATGCAAAAACCGCGTAAGGAGGGAAACCGCTTTGATAAAATTCTTAAAGAGAATATTGAATTGACGGTTATTCCTCTGCTGAATTCTCTCACCGGAATTCAATTTGAAATTATTGAGCGAATCACCGAGAAGCTACAGACTACTACCGAGCGTGAAGCTGACTATTTAGCGCTAGTAAAGGATGAGTTTGATAAAGAGAAAATGCTTCATCTTGAGTTTCAAACAAGGGCAGACCAGGATATGCTGTTTCGAATAGGAGAATATCATGGAATTCTTCAGCGTAAGTATAAGCTGCCAATCCTCCACATTGTGCTGTTTTTAGACAAAAAGCCTTTTAGCGGGCTGACTCGATTAGAAGATGATTTTCTATTTAAAGAGTTTGTCGCACTCAATATCCATTCACTGAGCTATACTAAACTGCTTGCTTCAAATATTCCTGAAGAAATCATTTTAGCTGTACTGGCCGATTTTGAAAATCGTGAACCGGAGGCTGTTTTTCGACTTATTTTTCAAAAACTAAAACAAACAACCTCAGATGAGCCATCTTTGAGGAAATATTTGAATCAGTTGGCTAATCTATCACGTTTACGTAATTTAACAGAGACTTTTAATCAAACCCGAAGAACAATGACCTTTTCGTACGATATCAAGACTGATGCTCTTTTTCGGGAGGGAATAGTTGAAGGCATGCAAAAGGGCATGCAAAAGGGCATGCAGAAAGGAATAGCGCTTACGCTTCAGGTTATCCGCTTCTCTAATGAGGGCTTTACAGCTGCACAAATCGCCGAGCAATTAGACTTGAAAGAGAAAGAAGTCACTGCAATCCTGGAGAACCTCTAAAGCTAGTTCAAAAAGCGCTGTGGAAAGCTATTGTCCCAAATGTGGAACGCCAGGATTGGCTTATGCCGGATCACAGCTACAATGTGGTTCCTGCGACTATACACGCACCTTGGCCAAAGAGGCCAGGGCCCTCGAAGCAAGACCGCTTTCAACTCCTGACATCAACCCTGGAACCTCTGGACTCGGTCTGGATGAACTTCTTGCATTTTCGTGCCAAGATTGTAATGTCAATATACTTAGTACGCGACGTCCTGCGACTGCCTGCCCTTTTTGTGGAGGAGGTATAGATGAGGAACCAGTCGAAGAAGTGCCTGAGGTGCTTACTCCGGCCTTGGTACTGCCATTTACATTTTCACATGAAGCAGCAAAAAAGAAGCTTAAAAACTGGGTGGATGTAAACCCACTGAGACCACCTGGATTGGCAGAAGGTTTTGATGAAGCAAAGCTCCACGGCGTATTTGTGCCTTTTTGGCTATATGATGTATATGTGGAAGCTACCTGGAAAGCGAAAGCTGGTTATTTTTACTTTAATCGATTACAGGAAGAAGACCCTCATAATACAGGCGAACCCTGGGAGGTGCATAAAATACGCTATGCTGATACTGGAGGATATTATGCGAACACCTTTCAGCATATGCTTATTTCCAGTGAAAAAAATGCGGTCAGTAAGTTGGTGTCAAAGCTCGTGGAGGAAGCGCCCGTAAAGGAACTGGTTCCCTATGACGCGGGTTACCTGGAGGACTTTGCCTATGTCGTGCAGAAGGATAATACTGATAAGGCGACAGAGGCTGCGACTAAAAAAATCAACAAACAAGTTGAGGACGCTGCCGGTGAGGAAGTCGATGCTGATTTTCACAAAGAAGTCGATATGCAACTTCGTATGGAAGGACTCTCCCTGCGTCATGTGCTCATTCCAGTCTGGATCGTAGCGATGAAGTATCGCGGTAAAACCTACCATGCCTGCATTGATGGGCGTACCGGAAAAGTAGAAGGCGAACAGCCCTGGTCGCCCTTTCGGATCGGCCTGCTGCTCGCCTTTATTTGTGTACTTATTTTTCTAACGGTGATTGTGTTGGATAAATGGGTGTTATAAGGGTAGCAGGAATTCAAAGTGCATAGTGTAAAATTCAAAGTTTAGACCGAGCCCTTCCGAGCTTTTTATTTTCCTCTTTAAACTATGCACGTTGAACTGATTTGTACTAGCCTTTATTCAACCATCACCTTGACGATCTGGTTTGAGGTGCTGCTTTTGAGTTTCAAAAGGTAAACACCTGCCGGCAAGCCTTGCATATCCAATACCGTTTCAGTTGATGACTGCTCGACGATCGTCGTTGTCATCGCTTTTCCAAACAGATCATATACTGCGACAGACAATGGCTGAGTGTTTAGATGCTCAATTGTAATCTGATGGCGTGTAGGATTTGGGAAAACGCGATTTGCGATTGGTGTCATTCCTGGCTCGACTGACGACACTCTGTCTTTTACGATAAGGCTGTAATCTTCAACTTCGCCAGGATAATTATTACAAGGATCAGCTACGTGGCCTCGTGTGGAATAGATATTTCGAACACGCATGATCACGGTGTCGAGATTTGCTTCGTCTGGAATCACAATACTGGCCGTCGAGGTGCTGGTGTTATTGAGCTTAGACATGATGATCTGCTCTTGTTGTTCGAAGGTGAAGTTGTTATTCCAGTCTACCCAGGCAAATACCGAATCAGGTGGGAACGACGAATTCAGACGAACTTCAAGGTCATAGTTTTCTCCTTTGTTGACTTCAGGATAATAGTTTGTTCTAAAGTCTCCATACGCATCCTTTCCTGATAAATTGGCGAACCCAACAGGGCCTAGTGACACATAGTTGATGAAGTCGCTGCCTGTTCCGGCAGAGCCACTTGCAGCACATAGCTTTGCTTCATTGAGGCGATATACGATGCGCTCTGTCCAGGTGGTATCATCATCGTTATCTACTGCCATAAAGCGTAGATAGATTTGACTGCCAATTGCAGCTGGCGGAATCCCGGAAGCCGTTTCGTAGATGTCGCCTTGTTGATTTGTAAGTGCAATAATATTGGGATATGTAAAGCCATCCACTCCCCAGTAGAGCTTTACTTCTGTGATGGTTCCATTCGGGTCGCGGACCTCTGTTCGCGCATGTACGCTGTCGCGATTGGTAGGCGTCGTGAGCGTCGGTTCCGGGGTGAAATTGATTTTTACCACCTGTGGATGATCCTTCGTGCCGACCAGATTAGTTGCCCAGGCACCTCTTCCCCAAGTAGCTGCGACGAGCTGGTGCGCTCCCAGATGCACTTGCAAGTCTCTAACCTGAACCGCCGGAAAACTGTCCATGTACAATGTCCAATTAGGTGTAAATCTATCCCGATAATAGATTCCGGCATCCATCCCAATATAGAGCCGCTCATCAGGCCCCTCTTCGTAAACAATAGTTTGACCATTGGTATTGGGGAGGCCTGCAGAAATATTGGTCCAGGTAGTGCCCGCATTATTACTAGTGAAGACTTTATTACCATTCGAGGTGCCGCGCACGATCAGACTTACGATGGACGTGTTATCTGGATGACAAGCGACCCGAGAGATCGTCTGATTGGACAGGCCATTCACGACAAGCCTCCAATTCACACCGTTATCAAATGAACGCCATATTTGGTTTCCTTTTGTTATATAAAGCAGATTGGAATCTACCGGACTGATAGTAAGGTCATTCATATTGCCCTCTGACCCCCAGTCGGAAATCATTTTCCAGTTTGCTCCATTATCATTGGACTTGAAGAGCGTATCGTATGCAATGAAAATGGTGTTGTCATTGGAAGGATCAAGCACAGAAGGGGTGATCCAGGCGCCATCGTTATGAGGACGGCGACCTACGCGCTGTTGGCCATCTTGTTCACCATAAATAAGGCTTCCATACTGTACCGTTCCAAACCAGAAGGCAGAATTATTATTATCGACATGGCACTCCATGCCATCAGCCCCATACCACTCGTACCAAGCTGTATCTCTACGGATGCTCGTTCCATTATCCTGGCTTCCGCCGATGATATATGACGCATCCGTAATGGAAAGCCCTATGCGATAAAATTCACGAATAGGCGTTCCCCGGAAGTTGACAATGCTCCAGTTCATGCCATTATTACTCGTGCCAAGATATCCATCTGTACCAAAGTAGATTTGACCATTCCATGAGCCAATAACGCGGCCATCAGCATGGACGTAGTTTGCACTTGTTGGGTCGACCCAGTCACACACTTTTTGGTTATTTATACCACCATCAAAAGAAGCATACTGATTAAGCCCTCCCCAGATAAGTAGTTCTGCATCCGTATCGCTTACTCCGAAGGCCATGTTGGCAGGCGATCCGCCTCGGCGGGTAAAAGTCTTTGCCGTATCAGTTGAACGCCATACTCCATTGTTACTCTGGATATAAACATAGCCTGGCTCAGCCTTCGTAATGCGAATGCGAGGGCTTGCTCCATTTCCGGTAATATCGGTAAACTGAGGGATGCTTGTGCCGCCATCAGTGGAGATATTGACGCGGTTATTGTTACCTTGATTAATGATAAAAAGTGTTTCAGGATCAAATACAGAAACCTCAAAATCACGAATATTAACATTCATAACTCGAGTCCAGGTATTGCCGCCATCGCGGCTTCGGTATAGGCCATTATCCGCAGAGGCATACATCGTATTAGGCTGCTGTTCGGTTATGGCCAGTTTCTTGATATTGCGATTATTTGTGTTGAGTGAAGTCTGAGTCCAGGTTTCACCATAGTCCACCGATTTCCATAAGCCGCGGCTTTGGCCGCTAGCGTTGCGACTCACGATAAATATTTCATTATGACGATCATGGCGAACATCGATATCGATAACGCCTACCGCAGCAAGGTCCTGTGTCGTACTGCGCCAGGTCGCTCCACCGTCTATCGTTTTCCAAAAACCACCCGAACGTGATCCCAGATAGACCGTGTCCCCATTTACAGAACCACCCCAGACTGCTTCCACACGACCGACGCCGCTTGCATACGCTGATGCGAAATAGTTTTCTGCTACATCGGGCCCCTGAGGTTCCCAGTAATAACCAGAGGCAGCATTCCACTTTTGCGATTGACGACTTTTACGCATCGCCTCAAATCCCTTCATCACTTTATCCTCATTGTACAATCTGCGATCGCCGCTTGGATAGAACATCGGCTCCACACGCTCGCGCCAGCGCTCAAAGTCTTTCCAGCCAGAGCCTTTGCCTTTTGGATGTGTTTCAAAGTATGCTTCAGCTGCTTTGATAACCTCATAGACATTGTAAGCATTATCATCCATCATGTCCAGATAGGTGACTTGTGAATACGCAGATTGCGTAAACAGAAACAGCCCCGCAAGCAGGCTTAGAAATAAACTTTTTCGCATTGATAGTAAAATTTTCATAAAGATATATCGGCCAAAGCTTTTAGAATAGCGTATGTTGCAATCGTCCACTAGTGGTCCCTGTTTTTTTATGTATCACCCCAACGATTGACGATTTGAACATACATTATATATCCATTGGCGATGAACTCCTGCGCGGCAGGATCGTCAATACCAACGCCCAAATGCTTGCTCTCAAGCTTCGTCCAGCCGGTTTTGACCTTAATCAGATCATCACCATCGGCGATGAGCCCGAGACAATTGTCGATACGGTACGTGCCGAACTTGAAAAAGCAGATGTGCTTATTTTGACTGGTGGTCTTGGTCCCACGAAGGATGATATGACTAAGCATACGCTGGCCGAAATGTTTGGAATGAAGCTAGAATGGCATCAGCCTACAGTGGAATATCTGGAGAGGCGATATGCTGAATTCAAACGTGTGCTCAACGATCCTACCCGCCGCCAGGCGCTGATGCCTGATGGTTGTACCGTACTCCGCAATAACCACGGAACTGCTCCGGGAATGCTGTTTATGCAAGGCGAAAAAATGATTTTCTCCCTGCCTGGCGTACCCTTCGAAATGGGCCACCTCGTCGATGAGCAGGTGCTTCCTCGCCTGATTGATTCTTCCGGGCAAAAGCAATATTTCTTGCAGCATGTACTGAGAGTGACCGATCTGCCTGAATCTGAGGCGGCGGAGCGTTTGCAGCATATTCATGACGAATTTCCTCCCAATATGAAGCTCGCCTATTTGCCCCGAAAAGATGGTTTGTGGTTAGAGTTTCAGGCGAGTGGACCAGTGCATGCAGAAGAAGCCGATACCGAGATTTTTAATTCCTTTAAGGGGAAAATTGCGGCTGCTGTTTCTGAATGTATATATGCAGAAGGAGTGGAGGATTTGCCGGTAATTTTGGGTAAAAGACTTGTAGAAAAAGGCTTAAGCCTGGCTACTGCCGAAAGCCTTACGGCTGGTATTTTAGCTGGTCGAATCGTGGAAGCATCTGGCTCGTCGCGTTATTACAAAGGTGGCATTGTCGCGTACGAAACGGCTCAAAAAACAGCCTTGCTGGATGTGCCGGAAGCGATTATCGAGAAGCATACGGTCGTGTCGCAAGCAGTCGTGTCAGCGATGGCCGAAGGCGCACGTAAAAAGCTCGGTGCCGATATTGGTCTGGCAACTACCGGTTTCGCCGAGGCTGAGCCTGGGCAGTCATTTCCGCATGCGTGGATTGCAGTCGCTACACCTGATAAGGTGCATGTTCGTCATGTGCGATTGTATGGTGACCGCAATCACACGCGTATGCGTTGCGCGGAGATGCTTATGGTACTGGCGCTGAAGTGTTTGGGAGGATTTGATCGTGATTAGTATCACTCTTCATCAATCTGCAATCAACGAAAACGGATTGCAGATTGGGAATTGTAAAAGTGTACAAAAAAAACGCCATCCCGTAAGAGGATGGCGTAATTATGTAGGTTCTAACCTACACAGCTTTGGGTAAGACGTATTTTATTTACATTCAAGTTACATGTTTAAGGCTTAAAGTTCAAAAAATTGATACTAAACCTTTAAACAAAACATGGAGTTTAGTCCAGTCGCTCAATAATTCCAGCGACTCCTTGGCCTCCTCCAACACAAGCTGTTACCATACCGAATCGCTGATTTTGGCGACGCATTTCATGGATCAGTTGTACGCTGAGTTTTGTTCCAGTGCAGCCTAGTGGGTGCCCAAGGGCGATAGCGCCTCCATTTACATTGACGCGAGCAGGATCAAGATCAAGATCACGGATCACACCGAGCGATTGAGATGCAAATGCCTCATTGAGTTCGATCATTTCAATGTCGTTCAATTTCATGCCTGTTTGTTTGAGCACCTTTGGAACTGCCTTTACAGGACCCATGCCCATAATGCGCGGATCAATTCCCTCCGTGGCATAGCCTGCGAGACGCGCAATCGGCGTGACGCCAAGCTCCTTCACCATCGCTTCCGACATGATCAAAGTAAATGCGGCACCATCCGAAGTCTGTGAAGAGTTTCCGGCCGTTACAGTTCCGTTATTACGAAAAACAGCGCGGAGGTTGCCCAGAGCAGCGATGCTCGTGTCGGCACGCGGTCCTTCATCGGTATCGATCACGCGCTTCGCGCTTTCGCGCTGGCCATCTGCCGTAACAAATACTTCTTCCACTTCAATAGGAACGATCTGATCTTTGAATCGACCTTCCTTGATTGCGTTCAGCGCTTTTTGATGAGAATTGTAAGCAAACTCATCCATGTCAGCGCGGCTGATATTGTAGTCTTTGGCGACTTCCTCAGCGGTTATTCCCATACTGAGGTACCAGTCAGGATGCTCAGATGCAACATTGTAATTCAATGAAACTTTGTGTCCCATCATCGGTACCATCGACATGCTTTCGATGCCACCAGCAACGATACAATCGGCCATGCCTGACTTGATTTTGGCTACGCCAAGCGCGAGTGTTTCAAGGCCCGATCCGCAATAGCGGTTTACGGTCATTCCCGATACATTCTGCGGCAATGACATCAGCGCGATCATGCGCCCGATTTGCATGCCCTGCTCGGCTTCGGGTACTGCGCATCCGCAGATGAGGTCGTCGATCCGTGTAGGATCGAGTTCCGGAACCGAAGCGATAAGATGCTTGATGACTTCTGCTCCGAGGTCATCGGAACGATA
>JBGCFB010000371.1:0-7658 GCA_045106685.1 Bacteroidia bacterium
CTATTTGCCTTCGGACTGTTTAATAAAATATCTGTAAAAGACCGATTGGTGCCGATCGTATGCATTGCGGCACCTGTTTTGAGTTATATACTCAATGCCAATTCCAAAGCATTGCTCGGTGGCTACAGCTTTGGATTCGAACTGCTGATAATCAATGGCTTACTGACATTTGCAGGCTTATGGTTAATCAAATCGAATAATCGTTATGATTGATATTGCTTATCTTAGAGCATCTTAGGAACATTTAACATTCTCACCCAAACCAATTCCCCAACTTCATGATCAATAAAAAACTGATTGTTTTGAGCGTCGCCATTACGATGGTGTGCTCCATCTTCGCACAAGATGCATCCAAGGGCTGGTCACAGGTCCAAAAAGGCGATTTAAACGATGCAAAGAAGACATTTAGCAAAGCATTAAAAGCAGATAGTAGTGACCAGAAAGCGCTACTCGGAGCCATGTATCTGAGTGACATATCGCATGATACACGGGTCTTTGAGCGCCTTGCTCGCAAGCTTATTCGCACTTCACCTAGTGACGCTTATTTCCAGACATTTTTCGACGAATTTTTTTCTGACGAATATGGCAGCGGAGGCGGCTATGAAGGAGGAGGATATGGCTCACGCAACGACCTTGGCACCAACGATGTCGCTGCTGACATGGATTTTTCTGATACAGATATTGATTGGATGCGCGAAAATGCTCAGGTCCCTATTCGATACAAAATGGGGATTCTGGTAGACGACGTTTTTGACAAAAAGAAATACACCAAGACATACGCCACGCTTGTTGAAGCGCTCAGCCCCTACTTTGACAATCAGGGATGGTCCTATATCGGCCCTTTCAAAAACATCAATGGAGCTGGCTTCAACCATGTCTATGGCCCTGAGTCTGACGGCTTTATGATGAACAAAGGCAAGCAATATGATGATGGTCTTGGAAAAAAAATAGGCTGGTTCACTCCGCCCTACATCAAGCCATTAGGTATGTTGTTTCCTTCTGATAATATTCCGAGCAATTCACCAGCGACGATGTACTATGCCCACCGGAATTTTGGCATAGACCAGGAGACAAGCATCTTTGTCAATATCAGCCGTAACCAGCCGCTTAAGGTGTGGATTGACGGTAAGATTATATTTGGTTCAAATGATGCCCGTGGGGTCATGCTCGACGATGAGCGGGTAGAAATTCGCCTGAGCGCTGGTAGTCACCGCATGACGGTTAAAATGGCTCCATATAGCCCGGAGGTAAACCGCCAGACGGCATTTGAACTTCTCGGGGCCGACCCTGACAACAAAGGCGGAAGCGCAGGATTCTGTGTCCGTATGACTGACAAAGACGGGAAAATAATTCCGGTACGAAAAGCTAAAAATTCAGACAGTCCCGGCACCTTGCTCAAGCAGTCAGGTG
Organism: Bacteroidia bacterium; assembly: GCA_045106685.1. GTDB lineage: Bacteria > Bacteroidota > Bacteroidia > J057 > J057 > JAUIGE01. Next base: position 1,411 of record JBGCFB010000371.1, read on the forward strand.
TCATTGATCCTGTCCTTGACCCGCTCATGGCCAAGGCAAAAGATGGAACTGCTGAGCCGCATGAACTGTACGTATTAGCACGTCTTGCACTCATCAAGTCTCGCAGTAAAGAAGGGGAAGCGACTTTTTATTTTTTAAACAAAAAGAAGCCAGACGCCCTCGTAAAAGCCTTACTCGCCACGCAATACGCACGTAATGGGAATCAGGTGAAAGTCTACGAGACTCTCAAAAAATTTGATAATGATGATTTTCCTCACTTCGCACTCGCTGCGCGCAAACTGGAAAATACTGACCCGGAAGTAGATCGCGACCTCTTCGAAAAGCGCTTGGAATACATGCAGGAAATTGCCCTTTCCAATCCTGAGATCATCGCCTATTATCTGCAATATTACGCTGGCCGTGAGGACACTATTAAAGTAGAAGACTTTAAGAAAAAAGTCCTCAAATCGTATCCTGACTATGAGGAAATGCTTGAAGAATATGGCGAGTTCAATAACCTGAAAGGCTACTCATATTTCAACTTTGACAAGTATCGCAAGCGTCGCCGTCGCAAGAACAAAACGCTCGACCGCGTCGAAGATATGTTGGCTTTGCGTCCCGATATGGCAAATGGATACGAGGGAATGGCGACTTATCTGGAAGAGAAAAAAGAAGACCTCCCCGGAGCACTTGCCATGGTTAATGATGGTCTTAAAATCGCTCCATATGAAAAGGATTTGTTGTTGAAGAAGGCTAATCTTTTTTTAGAAATGAATAAAAAAGATAGCGCACTCGCCGTCTATCGCCTTATCAAGAAGCGCAATACCTATCGCAACTATGGTGGGTATGGAATGCGTGGAGGAGATTTGGATCAAAAAATAGAAAACCTTGCCGGAACCAAAAATCAGGATGATAGCGAGTTTTTTGAAAGCATTGGTCTGGATGAGATTTTGGAACAAAAAGCAGAGTGGGAAGATCGCTACGCTAAGGAAGATGCAGTCGTGCTTCTCAATCATAAAAACATGCTTCTCAAAGAAGACGGGGAGATGAAGTCCTGGCATAAGTTTATCGTCCTGGTGAATAATGAAGCCGGCGTACAGAGCTGGACCAGTAGTTACTTTAGTGAAATGGGGCGAAATATCGTAGCGCAGGTGCGCAAGGCCGACGGCTCTTTCTATCAGCCGGAGGTGCGCGGAAGCGCGGTGGTCGCGCAGAATCTCCAGCCAGGAGATATGCTGATCGTAGACGGGATATCCAGCCGCCAGACATTGAGTATGCACCGTCAATTCGGCGTAAGCGAGTCGTTCTCTTATTTCGAAGCATTCGAATATACCAACCCGGTTTACTCGCAGAAGATCACGCTTGCCCTTCCTGAGGACTATCCGATTGAGTTTATGACACATCACCTTGAGCAAGCAGAGTCTTCGCAGGAAACAAAGGATAAGCTCGACTACTATCGCTGGGAAATGACGCATGTGCCAGCCTATGTAGAAGAAGAAGCTTCGCTCGGGAAGTGGATTGGCTCGCCGAAAATTCAGGCCTCAAATGGCCTTAGCTGGACCGATGTTTCATCCTGGTATCAGGACATGACCTATCGCAAGCTGGAGCCAAATTATATCATGCAGGAATTGCACGATAGTCTCGTAACCGAGGGCATGAATAAAACTGAAATTATCGAGTCGATATATCGCTATATCACGCATGATATTCAGTATGTATCATCCTTCTTACAAGATGGCTACGAGCCTCAACGTCCGGAGGTAACCTGCTCTTCCGGTGTGGGTGATTGTAAAGATGTGGCGACGCTGATGATCACGTTGCTTCGCATGAGTGGCATCAAGGCCGACTACACGCTTGTACTTTCCAATGCGTATGTTCCATTTAAAGTATTGCCGATCAATTTCTTTAACCACGCGATTGTGGCCTACGAACACGAAGGGCAAACGCACTACGTGGACCTGACGACTGAGCGGTATCCATATTATGCGATTCCGGAGCCCGATCAGGGCGCTTGGGCATTGTTAATCAAGCCAGGGAAGCAAGATATATTCCGCCTTCCAATGGACCAGCTTAACACTGACAAAAACCTTGTAGAGTATACTGTAAAAGCGAACATGCCTGACACCGCAACGGTTATTATGGATGTTAAGGCACTGTACCCTGGAAATGAAGGCGGGCGTATGCGTGAATTTATGGGTGCTCAGGGAAAAAATACTGCGGCTTATTATCGTAGCGAATTGACCGTACAAGGCTTACCAGAACTTCAGCTGAAGGACCTTGAGTATGATAATCTGGAAGATTTCGACGATCCATTGAAGTTTGATGTCGACTTTGTCGCTTCTGACGCAGCGGAAAACCTGTATGGCCTCCATGTTATGACGATCCCGTGCCTCGATCGCGGACCTATCCCTTCAGCCTTGCTTACTCCTGAGCGTTATCGCATGTTGGACCTCAGTCAGGTGTTGACAGTTGCGCCTGTGAAGCAGACCGTTACCCTGACTTTTCCTGAAGGATATAAGCTGTTCCGCACGCCTCCACCTGCCGAGGTGAAGAGCCGCTTTGGAAGCTATACGCTTACCTTCACAAAGGTCGATGGCGGAGTCAAAATAGAGAAGTTTCAGACTTTTAATCACACGAAAATTGCTCCTGAGGACTACCCGGACTTTAGAGAGTTTTTCTACAAAACGAACAAGCTAGACCGCACCAAGCTTGTCTTCATCAAGAAAGGTCTAAAGCTTGAGATTGAGTAACTCATTATTCATAAAAATGAATAATGGATGATTCGACAATGAACATTTTTAAATGAAAAACGCCTTACTGATTGCTCAGTAAGGCGTTTTTGTGTGCTTCCTCGCCCGATGATAAATCATCGGGCAATAGTGGAAGATGTTTATGCTAAAGCATTTTACTTCACTGTCTAAGGCGATAAAATCATCTGGCAATAGTGGAAGGAATAGATGCTAAAGCATTCGGCTCATTACTTTGGCGAAGCCAAAAGGTTCTCTAAAATCACAAAGTGATTTCTTTTCATTAGCCAAAGGCTTAATTTTTCCCAACTGCATTCAAGTCTTCAAACGCTACTTTTAGGCGTTCGATAAAGGCAGCCTCGCCAGCGCGAAGCCACTTGCGCGGATCGTAGTATTTTTTGTTCGGAATATCATCACCATCAGGATTACCAATTTGGCCCTGAAGGTAGCCGCGATTTTTCTGCTCATATTCACGTACGCCGTTCCAGTATGCCCACTGCATATCGGTATCGATATTCATTTTGACAGCACCATACTCAATCGCTTCGCGAATTTGATCCTGAGGTGAACCAGATCCACCATGGAATACAAAGTTGATCGGCTGAGGTCCTGTACCAAATTTAGCCTGAACATGATCCTGTGAGTTTTTCAAAATCTCAGGGCGGAGGTCTACATTACCAGGCTTATACACCCCGTGCACATTTCCGAATGCAGCGGCTACCGTAAAACGCTTGCTGATTTTCATCAAGTGCTCATATGCGTAGGCTACTTCTTCTGGCTGGGTATAGAGACGGCTGCTGTCCACGTCTGTATTGTCGACGCCGTCTTCTTCACCACCGGTTACTCCCAGTTCGATTTCAAGCGTCATCCCCAACGCTTCCATGCGCTTGAGGTACTTTGCGCTGATTTCGATATTCTCTTCGATAGGCTCCTCCGATAGGTCGAGCATATGCGAGCTGTATAGGGCCTTTCCGTGTTGTTCGAAATAGCGTTCTCCAGCATCCATAAGGCCGTCTACCCAAGGGAGTAGCTTTTTGGCGCAGTGATCGGTGTGGAGAATAACAGGTACTCCATATGCCTCGGCGAGCAAATGCACATGGTGCGCACCTGAGACACCGCCAAGAATAGCAGCTTGCTGACCTTCATTGCTGAGGCCTTTTCCTGCGAAAAAGGAAGCTCCTCCATTCGAAAACTGAACGATAACAGGAGAATTAAGCTCGCGCGCAGTTTCAAGAACAGCGTTGACGGAGTTTGTGCCTACTACATTGACGGCAGGTAGGGCAAAGTTTTGTTCGTTGGCATAGTCGAGTAGGTGTGTTACTTCGTCGCCTGTCAGGACACCGGGTTTAAATTTTCCGCTCATAATGGTGGTTTATATAAAAAATGCGTGCGGGCTAGCGGGTGCCAAGTTAGTTTTTTTATCTTTAAAAAATGAACGGACCCGACCCCAAGACCACCTTTCCCCTGGCGAATTACGACAGGCTTTGCTTTTTAAAAAACATCATCAAAAATCCCAACATCATCGTTGGTGATTACACCTACTACGATGATTTTGAGGACGTCCATAATTTTGAAAAAAATGTCAAATACCACTTTGACTTTGTAGGCGACAAACTCATTATCGGTAAATTTTGCATGATCGCCTCAGGTGTTACGTTTATTATGAATGGTGCCAATCATCTTACAGATGCGCTGTCTACTTATCCTTTTGCGATTTTTGGAAATGGCTGGGAGCAGGCGATGGAAGGCAAAAGCTATCCAAGTAAAGGCGACACCATCATCGGAAATGATGTCTGGATCGGCTACAATGCAGTGATTATGCCGGGCGTGAATATCGGCGATGGCGCGATCATCGCCACCAATGCCACCGTCGTCAAGGACGTACCTCCTTATACCATCGTCGGTGGCAATCCTGCCCGCGAAATCAAACAGCGTTTTTCTCAAGAAAAAATAGACCAACTCCTCGAATTGAAGTGGTGGGACTGGGATATAGAAAAAATAACCGCCAATGTGCAGATGCTGACGGGGAAAGAAATCCTCGATGTTTGATTCTCGCTGCTCGATCCTCGCTTAAAAAAAGCGAAGATCAAGGATCGAACAGCAAGCAGCGAAGATTAATGACATGGCTGTTTTGATAGAAATATATTACAAAACCCTATCTTCGCGGCGGAATTCACATATGCTATGAACTACGACGAAATTTTTCCCAAAATACTCTCTCATGCCAAGGAATACGGTTTTGTATTTCAGTCCAGCGAAATCTATGACGGATTGGGCGCGGTCTATGACTATGCGCAGCTTGGTGTTGAGCTAAAAAATAATATAAAAGCAGCCTGGTGGAAAGCCATGGTGCAGATGCACGAAAATATCGTCGGGCTCGACTCTGCGATTTTGATGCATCCTACTACCTGGAAAGCCTCCGGTCACGTTGATGCGTTTAACGACCCTTTGATCGATAATAAAGACTCCAAAAAGCGTTACCGCGCTGACGTCTTGATCGAAGATCAAATCGAGAAGTACAATAAGAAGTCTGAGAAAGACACGGTCAAGAAAGCGCGCAAAGAAGGCTGGGAGCCTGGAACAGAGCACTATAACGGTTTTTTACAAAATAACCGTAACGCAAAAAAAGCTCAAGACCTACAGGCTCGCTACGAAGCTGTGATGAACAGCGACGACCTCCTTCAGGGATTATATGATCTGATCATTGCTGAAGGTATTGTCTGCGAAATGAGCGGTTCTAAGAACTGGGCAGAAGTACGTCAGTTTAATCTGATGTTTAAGACGCAACTCGGCGCAACTGCCGATAGCGCGCTTGACTTGTACCTACGTCCGGAGACTGCCCAGGGCATTTTTGTCAATTATCTCAACGTACAGAAAACGTCTCGTCAAAAGCTTCCTTTTGGAATTGCTCAGATCGGAAAGGCATTTCGTAACGAGATTGTGGCGCGTCAGTTCATCTTCCGCATGCGCGAATTTGAGCAGATGGAAATGCAATTTTTCATCAAGCCAGGTACGCAGATGGAGTGGTTCGAGTACTGGAAAGAGGCTCGCCAGAAATGGCACAAATCACTTGGTCTTACCAATGACAAGCTGTTTTTCCACGAACACGAAAAACTAGCGCACTACGCCGATGGAGCAGAAGACATTCAGTTCCGCTTTCCTTTTGGTACCAAAGAGCTGGAAGGAATTCACTCACGTACAGACTTTGACCTCAAGCAACACGAAGAGTTTTCAGGCAAAAAACTCCGCTATTTTGACCCTGAAACGCGTGAAAGCTATGTGCCATATGTGCTGGAGACTTCAGTAGGACTCGACCGTACATTCCTCGCCCATATGTGTAATGCATACACTGAGGAAGAAGTACCGACCGCCAAGGAAGGTGAAACCGAAACACGCGTAGTGCTCAAGTTGCATCCGCTGCTTGCGCCTTATAAAGTGGCGGTATTGCCATTGGTAAAGAAAGACGGTCTTCCTGAAATCGCACGCGAGATCATGGCTGAACTGAAGTACGACCACCTTGTC
>JBGCFB010000372.1:0-3013 GCA_045106685.1 Bacteroidia bacterium
CTGGAGCAGAGTTAGAGGCCAGAAACAATAGATCTCATACAGCTCTACATCAGGCTGCTGTACATGGAAGTATAATCTGTGCTGAGCTTTTGATTGAAGCGGGGGCTGATATCCATGCCTCAATGGAAAAAGACATCCAACCCTTGCATTTGGCTGCTTGGTATGGGCATGGAGATTTAGCTCAAATATTGGTTAGCCGGGGGGCTGAAATCAATGGAGTGAATATTGACGGAAATACTGCTTTGCACTTCGCAGCATTCAATGGGCAAGTAAAAGTTATCAAAGTTCTCATTAAGCATCATGCAGATCTAGCTCGTACAAACCTTGAAGGAGATACCTATTTGCAAGGAATCAACGAAGGATATCGAGGAGAAATGATTCGTGTGCTTGATTGATTTAGAGAAATTTTAATAAAATAACCCAAACCCCGATTCTGCTTTAGGATCGGGGTTTATATTTATCGAATAATCTCAGGAACCCCGTAGTTTCTCTTACAGCATCATAAGCAGGGTCCAATAATTCACGGTTGTCCCACAATTTATATCCTTTCTCCAAGGCTTTTCCAAGTGCTTCAAAGCATTCATCCAATTGATTACCTTGGAGTGAATAAATTTTTGCTAACCCCACGTATCCAGAAAAAATTTGGTCGTTTATTTCAATTACAGTAAAAAAATCTTCTTCTGCCTTTTGCCAAAAATGTTGAGTCAGAAACAATCTCCCCCTCAATAAATATCCATTGATATCCTTAGGATTCAGAAAGATGGAATAATCAAAATCAGCCAGCGCCTTTTCAAATTCTTGGCTTTTCAGCAATAATTCGCCTCTGTATCTATAGGCTTTTGGGTGAGTAGGATCTAAAGCTATTGCGCGAGAATAATCTTTCAATGCTTCTTTTATAGCACCCAAGTTTTCATAAGCCCTTGCTCGTCCAAAATAAATATCAGAATGGTCTGGGAAATATTTCAGCGCAATTGAAAAGTCTCTTAATCCCTCTTTCCAAGAATCAATATGACAGTGGGCAATTGCACGATTGACATAAGCAGAAGCATAATCTGGATTAATTGCTATTGCCTCAGAGTAATCTTCAATGGCTTTATCGAAATACCCCAATTTTCCATTGATCAAACCTCTATTGAAATAAGCCACTTCTTCATCGGGATCGAGTCGGATCGCTTGAGTGAAATCAGCCAATCCCGGTTCAAGTTTATTTAAACGAATAAAAGATATTCCCCTCATCACAAATGCGCTGATGTACCTCGGATCTTCCTCTATCGCTCGTGAAAAAAAAGATATTGCGTGTGCCCAATCTCGCATTTCCATTTGGTGTTCACCTTCTCGAAAATATTCGGCCCCTTGCCCATGGTCTACAATTTGGAGCCATGAAACAGCCTGTTCATACAGCTGATCCCAAAAAGAATATTTTCCAGATTTTTTATGGTTATTCACGACATTAATAATTGAGCACCTACTTAATATATATACCTTTGTTTGAAAAATTTTGTTGGCTATCGCGATAAAAATAAATTTCAATGGCAATTTTCAAATAAGATGTTCTACTTGCGAACCCATTATTTTCTTTGATTAAATTTCCCTAATGAATACTTCAGCTAAACTTCCTAATCGCATAACAGCTCTTCTGTCAGAATTATCCTTAGCGGAAAAAGTAGGTCAAATGACCCAACTGACTATCACTAGCCTTATTGAAATGAATGGAGAGCAAGCAATCAGGCCCATCCGTTTTAAAAAAGATGCGATGAAGGAGGATTTTGGAACATATAAAATTGGTTCTATCCTCAATGTTCCTTCTGCTGGAATCGGCCCCGAAGAGTGGAAAGAGATGATTGCGAATATTCAAGAATATGCCAAAGAGTATGGCACCCATATTCCTGTTTTGTATGGAGTAGATTCTATTCACGGAGCAAGCTATACTTATGGGGCAACCTTTTTTCCTCAGCAAATAGGTATGGCAGCTACTCGAAATAGAGAATTGGTGGAAGAATTGGGTACAGTAAGTGCCTACGAAACACGTGCTTCAGGGATTCCTTGGAACTTTTCGCCAGTTGTGGATATAGCCAGAAATCCACTTTGGCCACGTATATGGGAAGGATTTGGTGAAGATGTACATTTGTGTTCCACACTTGGTGTTTCACTTACCAAAGGATATCAAGGAGAGGATATCGGTGATCCAACTCGTGTTGCTGCCTGTTTGAAACATTATTTAGGCTATGGACAACCACTAAGTGGAATGGATCGAACACCCGCTTGGATACCAGAGCGGTTTTTGAGAGAATATTATTTACCGCCTTTCAAAGCTGCGATCGATGCTGGGGCTGCTACCATTATGATAAATTCTGGTGAAATAAATGGAATTCCTGTTCATGCTGATCCATTTATCCTAACCGACATTCTTCGTGGAGAACTTGGTTTTGAAGGTGTAGCAGTAACTGATTGGCAGGACATTATTTATCTTCATGTTACCCACCGGACAACTCACAACAACCGAGAATCTGTAAAAAAAGCGGTGCTTGCTGGAATTGACATGAGTATGGTTCCATGGGATTTCTCTTTTTCAAAAGATTTGATTTCACTCGTAAATGATGGAGAAATCTCAATGGACCGAATAGATGAAGCGGTAGGTCGAATTATTAAACTCAAAGCAGACCTTGGCTTATTAGATGAAACTCCTACTTTTAACTACGAAAAGTTTGGTTCGGCGGAACATCATGCTGCTGCAATTGCATGTGCACAAGAATCCATTACTCTACTAAAAAATGATGGAATTCTCCCCCTACCCCATTCAAAAAAGATACTCATCACGGGAATGGCTTCTGATTCTGTCAAAGTCTTAAACGGAGGATGGAGCCATACTTGGCAAGGACATGATTCTTCGGTTGACAATCCACATGGGAAATCGATTCTCTCTGCTTTCCAAGAATTGATGGGAAGTGAAAATATATCTTTTGCTCAAGGCACTTTTTTTGATGAAGAATCTGATGTCCAAGCAGCTATTGAT
>JBGCFB010000373.1:0-35827 GCA_045106685.1 Bacteroidia bacterium
GGCCGGTGCGAAAAGAGACTACCTGCCAAGGGGAGGCAAAGAAGGGCTATCTTGAGGTGTTTCAGCTGGTCAAATACCGCCTTTGCTGTTGCTTAGCAAACGCGTTCGCTATTTCTGATCTTTAGAATCGAATACCGTGGCTTTTTAGGCTGCTTACCTCTGTCAGAGCAAAAACACAGTGGCCAAAGCTCTGACAGAGGTTGTGCAGCACAACCATGCTAATGTTTAGCATCAAGGATCGAGAAAAAAAGTCCTCGCTGTTTGATCTTTGATACTCGATCTTCGCTTTCATGTTTTTTAGGATCGAGGCTTTAGGCCCAAGGTTCGAGGTGGTAAAATTTTCGTTTGTCCACCACACGCTACCCCAACTTCACTCGTTACTTTTGCCTAAAGTTTATCAAATTGCGCGCTATGAAACAGATTGTCACAATATTATTCGCTCTTAGCCTCTCACTATCGGCGTTTTCGCAGGAACTACCCAAGAACCTGCGTGCCTTAAGTAAGACCACATTCGATGTAGACCTCAATGATGTATGGGGTTATGTGGATGGAAATGGGGTGGAATATGCCATTGTAGGAAGATGGGACGGCGTCTCTATCTTTTCGCTTGCCGACCCAGCTAACCCGCTGGAAGTAGCGGATATTCCTGGCCAGGTATCGGTTTGGCGTGACATGAAAACCTTCGGAACTTTTGCCTATGTCTCGCACGACGAAATGCGCGGAGGACCTTCTCCTGGTGACGGTACATTGATCATCGATCTTTCAGACCTACCCAATAGCGTGACATATAAAGACACTGTAATGAACGGCGTCGAGTTTGCGCATAATGTTTACATCGCTGATAGTGTGCTGTACTCAATCGGAAATAACAATCGGGACGAAGGTTTGGCAATGTTTGACCTCCGAAACGACCCTTGGAACCCAGAGTATATGGGAGGCTATCGGGAATTCTATGTGCATGATGCTTACGTGCGAAACAACCTCGCCTACACTGGCGAAATCAGTGATGGCCAACTCTCAGTAATCGATGTGACAGACAAGGCCAATCCTGTTCGCCTGGGCACCGTGACCTATCCGGGCGCATTCACACACAACACCTGGCTCAACGATGCCAGCGATGTCTGTTTCTCTACTGACGAACTTGACAAAGCCTATATCTATGCCTGGGACGTACGTGACCCTATGGCGATGGCGCCGCTGGATCGCATTCGTAGCAGCCTTAGCGCAGGCCGCGCTACGCCGCACAATGTGCACGTCCTCAACGATTATCTGATCACTTCATACTACAAAGACGGCATCCAGATTGTGGATGCTTCGCGCCCACACAACCTTATCGAGGTGGGCCATTTTGATACCAGCCCTATGGAAGGTGGCGGCACCGACGGATGCTGGGGAGCATATCCTTTCCTACCATCCGGCCTTATCCTCGCTACTGATATCCAGGAAGGATTCTATGTTCTGGGACCAGATTATATCCGCGGAGCATATCTCGAAGGCAAGGTCACCAACGCCAGCACAGGAGCCAATATCAATCAGGCAGAAATCACCCTGGATGCTCCGGTCAATATCAGTGAATCTTCAAACGCCTTTGGTGAGTACGCAACAGGAACTGCTGACCCAGTAGATGTAATGGTGACAATCGCCAAATATGGATTCAATCCAAAAGACTCAATGATGAGTCTCAAGAATGGCGTTTTAAGCGTATTTGACGCAGTTCTTGAGCCATCATCACTTTCTGACTTTGATGTAAAAGTGGCCAATGTCCGCACTGGCCAGTTTATCGCAGATGCCAATGTGGTTCTTATCGCTCCAAACGAAGAGTTTTCGTTTGACTACAAAACAGGCGCAAATGGTGCAGTGAGTATTTCGAATTTTCTCGGTGGAAAGTATGAGGTTGTTGCTGGAAAATGGGGCTTCATCACCAACAAGCGCGACGTTGTCATTGACATGAATACGCGTGAGATTATCGTTCCGGTTGAGCCAGGTTATTATGATGACTTTGCTTTTGACAATAGCTGGACCGTATCAGGCGATGCAGTACGTGGCGGCTGGGAGTGGGGCGAGCCAGTAGGAACTATTATGTTTGATGACTTCCAGTCAAACCCTGAGTTTGATCTTGATAATGATTTTGGACCATATTGTTATGTGACAGGAAATGGTGGAGGAGAATTCTTTGAGGATGATGTCGATGACGGAACCACGATTCTTACTTCGCCAGTCATGGACCTTAGCAGCTATCAGGTTCCAACCCTTGACTTTTCATGGTGGTTCTTCAATTTCGATGCAAACTCAACCTCACCAGGAAATGACTATTATCGCGTAGAAGCGTCTGATGATAACCAAAACTGGGTAACCGTATTTGAAAGCACCACTGCATGGGCAAATAGCTGGAAGACCCAAGAAGGAATTCTTCTGTCTGATTACTTCAGCACCTTCAATTCTACCATGTATGTCCGCTTTGTTACTGCTGATGATGAGCCAGGCAATATCGTAGAGGCTGCCGTTGATCGCTTTTTCTTATATGATGCAGCTACCGTATCAAATGAGCCAGAGATTGCACAAAGCGAAATCAAAATGGGAACCCGTTCTGGTGAAATTCGTTTGAGCTACGAATCTGCCTGGGACCATGCTTCTTTTTCAGTGATGGATATGGCAGGAAGAAAAGTGCATGCTGGAAGGTTGGACAATTCTCAAACCACCATTTCGCTTGAGCACCTTCCTACTGGTTTGTTCATCATCGATGTTAATGGCAAGGACGGTCAGCAGTTCGTGAAGAAGTTTTTTAATAATCAGAAATAAGGGACTCATATTGAAAAAGGCTTTTGTAAATATCATTCCTCCTCGGAGGAAAAGCTCCGGAGGAGCTTCAGCTTGGTAGCATATGATTCCGCCCGCCATGTTTCGCTTCGGAGAAGCGACACCTTAACTGTGCCGCTTCTCCGAAGCGGTATATCACGCCTATATCAAATGCTACCAATATTGTGCTTCTCTGAAGCACTGCTGCCTTTGGCAGAGAGCTTCATTTTTACAAGAAAAATGGCACACATGATTCGTTGGGCAACATTGATACTATTCTTGATAAGTAGTAGTCTGTTTTCTCAAAATCAAAATCCTGTCGACACTACGGCAAATGACAGCATCCAGCAAATTGAATTGCTGGATGCTGCTGTTATGGACTATAATCATGAGTTCGCGGTTGTGGATGGAGAAGCGCCCTATCGCCTCGTGGGCGATGTGCGCATGAAGCATGATTCTGTCCTTATTTTTTGTGATAGTTTGTACCAATATAAGCAGCAGAACCGCATAACCGCCTTTGGTAATGTGCGGATCATCATGCAGGATAGCGCCGAACTTCATGCCCAAAAACTGGACTATGACGGCAACACACGCATCGTGGAAGCTTATAATCGTGTGAAACTATTCAACCCGCGGGCCAAGCTCTTGACTCCTCGCCTCACCTACTATCGAAATGAAGAATTTGGTACGTACAAAAAAGGCGGCACCATCTACAACGGAACCGATACGCTCACATCACGCTCGGGCACTTATTACCCAAATAAAGACTTCCTTTATTTTCGTGATGATGTCGTGCTACAAAATCCGGATTACTATCTGGAAACGGATTCGCTCGATTACGATGCGGCAAATAAACGGGCCATTTTCGTAAGCAAAACCAAAATCATTAACGAAGAAGGCACGCTCAATACCGAAACCGGTTATTATGACACGAAGGCAAAAGTCCTCAATCTAGCTGACGGAAGTAGCTTGCAAAATGCCGACTACGCAGTCGAAGGCAAAAGTATCGTATTCGATGATGCCCGTCAGCGTGGTGTCGTCACGGGCGATGTGCGTATCACACCCTCCGATAGCAGCATGTCGATTCGCGGTGAGTATGGCGAGTTTAGCCAAAACGACTCCACCAGCTTTGTTGCAGATGATGCGCTGGCTGTGCAGTATTTTTCTGAGGATACACTCTACCTAACCGCCGATACCCTTTTTTCACTCAAAGACACCAACAGTCATCGCATATTCAGAGCATATCATGGAACCTTTTTCTTCTTAAATGAAATGCAAGGTCATGCCGACTCACTCGTATATTTCTATGAAGACTCCGTGATGTATCTCTTTGGGCACCCGATTCTATGGTCTGACAGTACCCAGATAACAGCAGATACAATTATTATTTATATGAAAAATGAGCAGGCCGATTCACTTAGTCTGAAACGCAACTGCTTCATTGTTTCGCAATTAGATTCCCTCGCATTCAATCAGCTGAAAGGAACTAATATGGAAGCGAAGTTTAAGGACAACAATCTTGACTGGCTGCTGGTTAAGGGAAATAGTGAATCGATATTTTTTGCAGAAGACGATGAAAAGGAAAGTTATACGGCGGTGACCAAAGCTAGTGCGCAACAAATGCGGATTACCTTTGCCAATAATGCGGTCCAAACTGTGCGACACAGCCGCGACGTAAAACTCGTTCTTGATCCGTATTGGGAGGTTATGTTTCGGGCAAATCGCCTGGAAGGCATGCCCTGGAGAATAGACGAACGGCCATCCAGGCCAGAGACACCTGAGGCATTTCCTGTTATGGTCCGCTCACTTACCCCAGCGCCCGTTTTGCCAAATACCGATGGACCTCTGTTAGAAGAAGATGAGGAAAACGAATTTTTTGAAATAGATTGATTTTGGCTTCTGGCTATTAGCTGCTGGCTACTGGCCTGAATCTTATGGGAACTCAAAACAAAAAAGGCATATGTTAAAATGGATAGATGTTATCGCTTTTGCAAAAAAAGGCAATCCTGAACCTGATAGAAAGGTCATAAAAACTGAGGCCGAATGGCAAGCTCAGCTTAGCCCTGAAGCATATGCCGTCACGCGCCAAAAAGGCACAGAGCGCGCCTTCAGCTCTGAGATGTGCGGCCTCTTTTTGCCTGGCCTCTATGGATGTGTTTGCTGCGAAACAAAGCTCTTCGACGCCAATGAGAAATTTGACTCCGGCACAGGCTGGCCTTCATTCACCCAACCATTGAAAGAAAACGCTATTGCCTACATCATGGACCAAAGTCACGGCATGCGCCGTGTGGAGACGATATGCAACACCTGCGATGCGCACCTTGGCCACGTATTCCCCGATGGGCCCGGACCAGGAGGTTTGCGCTATTGCATGAATGCGGTGGCACTGCAGAAGCTCGAGCAGGCGTAATGCTCGCTGCTCGATCCTCGGCCTTTGATCTTCGCTCTTCTGATTCTTAACATCGAGTAAAAAAAGCGACTATTCGCGCTAAAGCCAATCGCCAAAAGCTAGTAGCCAGCAGCCTAAACAGCTACAATTTTTAAATACACACTAATCAGCGTACCTTTGCGGCTTAATTCAAAAAGGTAGTACCCGTTTACATGCAGACATTTAAAGAAATGGATCTCAAACCAGAGATCCTAGAGGCGCTTGACAAGATAGGGTTTGAGGCCCCCACCCCGATACAGGCAAAAGCTATTCCTCATGTATTAAGTTCTGATCAGGACTTGATCGCTTTCGCACAAACGGGTACTGGAAAAACCGGAGCATTTTCGATTCCTATTTTGGAACGCGTAGACATCGATTCCAAGAAGGTGCAAGCCATCGTGCTGTGCCCGACTCGTGAACTATGTCTCCAGATCTCAAAAGATATCGAAGGCTTCTCTAATAAGATTAGAGGATTCAGGCATACCGCCGTGTATGGTGGCGCCAGCATCCAGGACCAAATACGCAACATCCGTAAAGGCTCACAGATTATCGTGGGAACACCGGGTAGAACCGTGGACCTTATTAAGCGTCGTGTACTCGACCTTGGTGAAATCCAGTGGGTTGTACTCGATGAGGCTGATGAAATGCTTTCCATGGGATTTGCAGAAGACTTGCGCTTTATTTTGGGACAAACTCCTGAAGAAAAGCAAACCCTTCTCTTCTCAGCTACGATTCCTCCAGTCATGCGTCGCATCGCAGAGGAATACATGCACGATCCACTAGAGATCAATGCAGGTAGCAAAAAGGTGAGCCAGGAGAATGTACGTCACACCTTTGTGCTCGTGCAGCCAAACCAACGCTTCGACGCGCTTAAGCGTCTGATCGATGTTCACCCTGACTTATACGGTATCGTATTCTGTCGCACACGCCGCGAGTCGTCCGAGGTTGCTATGCGCCTCTCACAGAGTGGCTACAACGCGGACTTCCTCAACGGAGAACTATCACAAGCCCAACGCGATCAGGTGATGCGTCGCTTTCGCGAAGGCCGCCTCCAATTACTGGTTGCAACCGATATTGCCGCACGTGGCCTTGATGTAGACGAACTATCACACGTTTTCCACTTCAACCTTCCGGACGAATTGGACGTGTATATCCACCGTAGTGGCCGTACAGGACGTGCCGGTAACGAAGGTATGTCCATCGCGCTATTGACACGTCGTGACAGGAATCGTCTTCGCTTCCTTGAGAATAAGATCGGTCGTCAGATGGAGCAGCTTCCTGTTCCTCGCATCGACCAGATCATGCGTCGTCATGGCGTACGTTTCTCTCAGAAGCTAGTCGAAGCCAAGGCATTACCTGAAAACATGCAGGAGGCGCTTGACGCCGTCCAGGAAAATCTCAAAGACCTTACCAAGGAAGAGTTGGTAGAGCGTATGCTTAGCCTGGCTATCGAAGACATGGCCAAGGAATACGAAGGTTCACGTGAGTCTGAAATCAATCGTCCTGCGGACTTTGGTGGCAGAGATGACCGACGTGATCGCAGAGATCGTGACCGTGGAAATCGCCGTGACCGTAGAGATCGCGACCGTGGAGATCGCCGTGACCGTGATCGTGGAGAAAGAGGTGAGCGTAGAGCATCACGCCCTCAGCAAGACATGGAGGAATTCACAGTGAATCTCGGCAAAAAGCAAAAGTTCACGCCAGGTCTTCTTCTTGAAATGGTTAACGGTGCGATTGATGGAGAAAAGCCTGACATTGGTGATATCCACGTCCACAAAGGTTTCACTACGTTCCAGATGCCACCACGCTTCACCGGAGATGTACTTCGTGGTCTGCGTAAGGCGAGCTTCAAAGGGAAGTCGATTTGGGTGGAGCCTTCTACCGAAAGCGATCAGCCTTCTTCTGGACCTATTCGCAAAAGCAAAGCACGCAAGCCTGGCGCTAAGCGCCAGTTTAGTTCGCGCAATAAGCGGTAGGCGCTGATGCGAGGCCTTAAAAGGCCTCGCAATAGTGATTGTATTTGGGGCTAGGTCTTGAAAGACCTAGCAATAATGATAGTAATAGGCGCTAAAGCGTCGAGAAATAACCTCAGGGCTTTAGCCCTTATTCCTTTCATTATTGCCCGGGAAGGGAAACACATTTATGGCCTGGGGCAAAGAAAGACCCCACAATAGTGATAATATCAGGCGCTAAAGCGTCGAGAAATAACCTCAGGGCTTTAGCCCTTATTCCTTTCATTATTGCCCGGGCATTTATGCCCTGGGCAAAATAAAGGCATGCCTTTTCTCTACTCAGCGTTATCCCGAAACTTCATTTGAAGACCTTGCAGGAAGTTTCTTAATACCTGATCTTGACAAGGTCGGTATTGTGCCTGGGTGGTTTTTCTGAAAAACGCGCTTAGTTCATGCTTGCTGATGACCTTCCCGCCTGTTTCCAGCGTTTCAAGGATATCTACATCCTTAAAATTGAGGGCGATTTTGAGTTTTCTAAAAACAATATTGTTATCCAGACGATCTTCAGGAACGGGTTGAGGCCCATCCTTTTTTCCTCTTCGTTCAATGATCAATCCATTTAGAAAAGTGGCCAGCAGCTTGTCAGAAAGCGCGACAAAAGCATTGTGGTCTTCTTTTTTAAGCCACTTTTTCACTTCTTCTTCGCTCGTTTCGTGATTGGCATGAGCAAAAATGCTAACCATCTTTTCGTCTCGATAATCGAAGGTGTAGCGAATGCGGCGGAGGATATCGTTGTTTTGCATATTGTTTTATTTACTGCGGCGCAAAGGTAGTCATTTGGCGGTTAGCTGTTAGCGATTTTGAGGGGCGGCCCAGATTGTCATTTTTAGTCTAAAAATGCCCGTAGAGACGTTGCATTGTAACGCCTCTACTCCGTACGGCAAGCATCCAGAATATTCCGCTTCACCAATTTGGGATTATCGGCAATTTTGAAAAAACCATGCAAGTAAGCCAACATTGTCTTACGGGTTTTGGGGTGCAGGCATGGCTCATTATTCACGATTGCAAGCAATTGCTCCTTATGATCGCGCAGCCATTGTACTTTGGCCAGCATTTCGTCTTCTGGCCAGCAAAACCCGCGGTATAAGCGCTGAGTAACCGAAACCAAGCCCAACTTGGGAGAAGGTTTTGCATACGGTGCTGCGATCCATCCAGACCAATCCCAATCATAAGGAACCGGAATAGGCAACGTTCTGGCAGTAGTTTTGATCAGCTTTACATTATGCTGAAAAGGTATTGAAAAGTCGGTGTTACCAACCATGTATTCGAATAAATATAGCAGCTCCGAATTGAATGTATCGGTATTCATTGGATGTAAACCAGGGCTCTTGACCGACGTTGCATCGTAGCGTTTCGCCATGACTTTAGTAGGTTCTATAAAAAGTCCCCAGCGGACGATAGTTTCATTGGGTAAGCGCGTGTCGTGATAGTGAACCCGGGCCAGACGTGTTTTATAATGATAAGGGGAAACCGCTTCGTATGCCTGATATATAATGTGCTCCTGCAAAACGATCTGTTCATAGCGCATGCGCTTTTGTTGGCAGTGTGTCACCAGTTTCACTTTATTTATTCCTTCAAATAAAGTCCCTTCCATCGTGTCCTTTTGGAAGTTGAGGCGTATGGGTGGAAAATTGCAGTTTATTCGATTTCTACGAAAATTACCTCGCGTCTTAAGACGAACCGGAAAGATCACACTATCAGCATTGGGGTTTCTAAAATGAATCGTCGCTTCATGATAGTCACGTTCATCCGCCACATCTTTAACCAATTTTCGCATGTCAGCATAGATATGAATCGAGAGTGGCGTCGTATCTTGAAAAAGTGGCAAAACCGTTTGAGCATTTCCAAAAGCGTAGCCTAAAGTAAAAACAAGAAGGAGTAAGGTTTTGAGGTTCATAGTCGGTAACTTTTGCCTAAATTTAGTGTTCAAATGGCGGGAATCCTTATAGTAGATGATAATGAAGATATTCTGGTTGCATCCAGAATCATCTTAAAGAAACATTTTACAAACATCTATACCGCTTCAAATCCTCACGAAATAGAATCCATTCTTGCTGAAAAGACTATTCAGGTAGTCTTGCTGGACATGAATTTTACGACTGGTTTTACGAGCGGAAAAGAAGGTTTGCGGTGGTTGAAAAAAATCAAAAAGTACGATCAGCGCATTGCTGTGGTGCTAATGACAGCCTATGGCGACATCGCCCTCGCGGTACGAGCTATGCAGGAAGGCGCTTTTGACTTTATCATAAAGCCCTGGGAAAACGAACAACTCCTCGATATACTTCAACGCGCAATCGCGCCTAAGGCCGAAACACAAGCTACCGCAGTCACGAAGCCACCCACCCAGCAATCTGGCTCAGGCATTGTCGGAAACTCTCCTGCTATGCAGGAGGTATTTACGCTCATCGATAAAGTCGGCCCTACCGTTGCGAATGTGCTGGTCTTGGGAGAAAATGGCACAGGCAAAGAATTGGTGGCTCGCGCCTTACATGCTGCCTCTCCTCGCGCCAATGGCCCTTTTGTACAGGTAGACCTCGGGGCAGTATCTGAAAACTTGTTTGAGTCCGAATTATTTGGGCATGTAAAAGGCGCTTTTACGGACGCCCGTAATGATCGGACAGGCCGCATGGAAGCGGCTCAGGGAGGCACGCTGTTTCTCGATGAAATCGGCAACCTTCCACTTCCGCTACAGGCCAAACTCCTTAGCGCACTTCAAAACCGGGCAATCATTCCACTTGGAAGCAATAAGCCACGCAACATCGACATCCGTCTGATATGCGCGACCAATGCGACGCTCCACCAATGTGTGCAGGAAGGCACCTTTAGACAAGACCTTCTCTACCGCATCAATACCGTAGAAATTTCCTTACCACCTCTGCGATCACGTGGGCATGACATCGCTTTACTGGCGCAATTTTTCCTCAACCAATACGCCGAAAAATATCAAAAAGGAGCCATCAGTTTACACCAGCAAGCACTTTCCAAACTAGAAGCGCACAGCTGGCCAGGCAATGTGCGCGAGCTTCAGCATGCGCTCGAACGCGCAGTTATCATGGCTGACTCAGTCGTGATAGGGGCCGACGATATTCGTCTTTCGCAAGGACATACGACTTTGCTTCCAGAGGCCGATAGGCAAGCATTGAATCTGGAAGATGTAGAAAAACGCGCCATCGAAGATGCGATCCGTCAGCATGGCGGCAACCTCTCTTCTGCCGCGAAAGCGCTCGGCCTGGGTCGGACGACCCTGTACCGCAAAATCGCTAAATACGGACTCGACGCATGATACGCTCCTTCCGCTTTAACGTAATCCTCCGGATTCTGGCTTTGCTTGCCTCCATGGTTGGGCTGGTTTATGCCTGGGAGCAAAAAGCGATTGCGCTTGGCTTCATCACCTTCGGCGTATTGATCCTACTCACATGGTCGCTCATTCGATACGTTGAGCTGGGCAGCAGAGACTTAAGCCGCTTTCTAGAATCAATTAAACACAGGGACCATACTCAACGGTTTACACCTGACGGAAAAGGCTACTTTTTTGACGCTCAACGAAAAGCTCAAAACGATATCATGGGTGAGTTTCAGCGACTTCGCGCTGAGAAGGAAGCGCACCATGTGTATCTACAGACGGTGATCAAGCATGTTCAGGTCGCGTTATTGTGTGTGGGAAAAGAAGGCGAAATCATCCTGATGAACCCTGCGGCATCGGAGCTTTTAGGGAAACCCTATCTCCATAATCTCGCGGCACTTGGGCCACAACTTGCGCCACTTAGTGAACAACTCGATCAGCTCAAAACAGGAGAACGCACCCTGCTGAAAGTCGCGCTTAAAGGCGAAATCGCCCAGCTGGCGCTTGCATGCACCGACTTCAAATTGCAGGATGAGCCTTACCGCCTTATTTCGCTCCAAAACATCCAGGCGGAGCTTGAGGCCCAGGAATTTGATGCCTGGCAAAAACTGATCAGGGTGCTTACGCATGAGATTATGAATTCGGTTACGCCGATTATTTCGCTTGCTACAGCATCGCAGGAAATGGTACGCGATGGCATTGACGAAGATGAGCAGCAGGATTTGGAACAAAGTCTGGAAGTGATCGCGCGCCGCAGCAAAGGCATGCAGCACTTTGTCCAATCATACCGCAACCTCACCCGCATTCCCCAGCCCGTTTTTCAGCAAGCCAAACCTGCCGATATATGCCAGCGAGTAGCCTTATTGATGGAGCCTGAATTGCAAAGTAGAGGTATCGCACTCACGGTAGAAACCGACGACACGATCACGCTCAATCTCGATCCGCAGTTGATCGAACAGGTGGTAATTAATTTGGTTAAAAATGCCATGGAGGCGCTCGCTCAGCAGCCATCGCCTACGCTCAACCTCTCCTGTAAGCTAGCCGAAAATGGAGACGCTCAGATCATTGTTTCAGATAATGGTCCAGGCATTCCTCCCGAAATATTCTCTCAGATTTTCATTCCTTTTTTCACTACCAAAAACCAGGGTTCTGGAATCGGTCTTAGCTTAAGCCGCCAGATCATGCGCCTCCATAAGGGGCGTATCAGTGTGCAAAGCACCGAAGGAGAAGGGACGAGCTTTGTACTGGGATTTTGATGGTGGCTGCTGGCTTTTCTTAAAAATCTGATGTCGTATTTCTGATTTAGTACCTCGTATTTCCAGTCCCTTTTTCATGTTTCTATCTTTGATCATCAAGTAAACGAAAGTGCTTTTATTTTTTCACAAAAACATCATGAAACACATCATCATATTCTTTGCTATCATCAGCCTCGCATTCAGCCTCCAGGCACAGGAAGGCAGCTACATGGAGCGCCTTCAGAAGTATCAGGCTGAGCAAAATGCGGAGTTCGCTGATAGCAGCGCTTCGCCGCTTACAGCGGAAGATCGCGCCACATTTGAAGCGCTTGATTTCTATCCGATCGACTCGACTTTCTGCGTGCAAGCACGCTTTGTTCGCACCGAAGGCAGTAAGCCTTTTGAAATGAAAACGACTACCGCCCGCAAGCCTGTTTATGAGAAATACGGTGAAGCACACTTTGTCATCAACGGCGACTCGCTTATGCTCACGCTTTACCAAAGCCATCGCTCAATGAATCACCCTATTTATAAAGACTATCTCTTCCTGCCTTATACAGATAGCACAAGCGGCGATGAAAGCTATGGAGGCGGCCGATTTATCGATGTGCGTATCCCGGAAGGTGACACCATCGAGATTGACTTCAACAAGTCCTACAATCCATACTGCGCCTATAATCACAAATATTCCTGCCCGGTTCCTCCGTCAGAAAACTACCTTGATGTAGCGGTTAGAGCGGGCGTGAAGAAGTATCATTAGCATGAGTGGAAAGTGCATAGTAGAAAGCGGAAAGCTGAAATTTTCTATTATGAATTTTCTACTATTCACTTTGAACTCGAAGGAACTGAGTACTTACGCTTTCGCCTCCAGGTCCAGAATAATCCAAATAGCGCGACGAGCAGCAATGGAACGCCGAGGTTAATGGCTTTGATAAGGCCTTCGTGCTTGAGGATTTTGGTGTCGTCGAGGGCGCGCACTGCGACTTCCTTGGAGCGGATGCTGGCGAGCGAGAGGTCATCGACGAGGTAATCAACCGCATTGAGAATCAATTCCAGATTGTCATATGGGATGTTCTGGCGGGCTCCTTGGAAATGCTTTCCGAGAGGCAGGTCACCATCTGAAATAACAGCGATGCGGCGCTCGCGGGCAGCGATTTTGATAAAGGCATCCACAGCAGGATCATTTACTGTCTGGTCGGCGCCCTGGCGGCGCATTTTGGAAACGATCTCTGCGGCCAGATCGGATCTTGGTATAAATTGCGCTGAAGGAGGGTTTGGAAAAATAGAATCCAACGGAGCAGAGCGTCCGGTAAAAAGCGATTGAAAATGTCCTTCTTGAACAAGACCTGTAACTTGTGGGCCTTTGTTGAAAAGTGACGGAGGCGGAGGAGCCTGTAGATATTGTTCCAGGTCAATAAACTGCCTGCCGTCAACGGTGCGACTGCGAGGCGAGGATTGCAGGAATACATTACTCGTCACACCTTTGCGATACAAGGTATCGATCGTCGATGCGTAGCGCAGCATCACCGCTTCGATATTGCGATTGATGGGGTGCCGAGGATGTTCCTGAATCATTGGGAAGAATACCCAGAATTTACTATCAAAAACGCCTTTTCCATTTATTTCCTGAAAGACTTCAGTTTTTTCACAACGCGCATCCTGAAGCAAATTATAGTTTATCCTAAAACCATAATTCATGAATAAGTCATCGAGATTCAACTCGGCCAGTTCTGAAAGCGTTGCGCGTTTTTTGTACAAATCAAGATCAACCGTCTGCTGGTCCATGACGAATAGCACGTTACCGCCGCGCATAATATATTGGTCGAGTTCGTATTTTTCTCTTTCTGTAAATGCTGATTTGGGCTGAAAAACAAGAATCGCCCGAATTGTAGGGCTTATGCCACCATCAAGCGCGTCGCGTTGTAAGTTAAGCGGAGCAAGGTCATACGATCCATTCAGCGCCTGAATAAGTTGAGGCATATCTGTTTTCAGGTCAACGACTCGTCGAATTGGTCGCCCTGAGGCATCCACACTTTCTTCTAAGACAGGTTCCAGCATATGCTCGCCATGACCTTGCAGGATCGCCACCAGTGGCCGGCGCGTCCGCGAGATATTACGAACTGCAGAGATCAGGCGATACTCAAGATTTTCTTCTGCTCTGGCAAAATCAACATAGCCATTGCCTTGAACTGCGCCTCGGAAAAAGTCGATAAACTCTTCCTGATCGCCGTGTCTCAGCACGGCAACTGGCCAAATAGGACGCGTCTCAACTTCGGTAGCAGAGCGGCGCACCTTGATTTGCTGAGGAGCGAAGCCTTTGGCTTGCAACATCTTCATCAGCTCAGGATTTTCATCGGGCGCGGTAAAAGTAAAATCTACCGATGTCGAAGCATACTGATTCATTTCAATCAGTGTGGTCCTGATCACGTCCTGATAATTTCTCAAACGCGCCGGAAAATCACCATCCAGGTATATATCAATAAACAGAGGCTGGCGCATAGTATTCAGCACCTCCTCCGATACCGGAGAAAGCGAATAGCGCTTTTCCTCTGTAAGATCAATTCTGAAAAACCAGGTACTCGCCACGATATTCAGCACGAAAATAGCTGCAATGGCGAGGATAATGGTGATTTTTTTCATGTAGCTGGCTATTAGCGATTGGCTTTTGGCTATTGGCGTCAGGAGCAAATAGCCAAACGCCAACAGCCAATAGCTAACAGTCTATTTTTCCTTCAACTCTTCTATGCCTCCTATCGAGTTACCGTTCCTCCAGGTAAACCATACATTGTAGGTTTTACCTACTTCCAGGTCTACGCCAGTAAGATCAGCGACTGAAATATTGCTTCCATCTTCAATAAAAAGGAAGTCATGCTTTCCTGCTGGAACCTCTTCAAAAGAAGAATAGGTAAGGAAATTGTATCGCTCGAGTAAGATTGTAGAATCGGCAGAACGCAATGAAACTGATGGCAGATGGTAGGCCAAATTCATAAAACGAATAGCCGCGGTGGTGTCAGCAGTAAACTCCGGGAAGCTGTCAGCTGCACGAAGAATTTTTGTTGTGCCAAAAGAGTCGATCATCGCGATCGTAGTATTGATAGAAGGGTTCAGGAAAAAGAGAGTTCTCTCCAAAACCGGATCTAACGAAAACGTATTATTAGCACGAATAAACACTGCAGCACGCTGAGAATCTGCGTTTGTCTCTGTACGTGTAAGCAGCGAAGCGTATCCATTTTCAGGATAACCTTCACCAAAGGCTACTCGTGAACCAAAAGGGATCTCGCTTCCACCTGTTTCCAAGAAGATATCAACCCTGTCTGGACCAAGCAGGTTAAGAATATGCGTTTGAGCCTGGACACGCTCTAATGGAGGGAGATCAGGAAACTGCTGGCAATTGCTAAAAAAGAGGGCCAGTGCAAAAAAAGCAACTAGTCCTAAGAAACTGTTCAATGCTTTCATAGGGATAGAATTATTGTGCGACGTTCGCTGAATCAGCTGCAAGTTCCTTTCGTCTTTGCTCAAGAAACTCCTCAGGGCTTACACCAAGGTATTTGATCTCGACTTCAGCATCGTCACGAAAGTGATGATCAGGATACTTGTTGATAAATTTGCGATACGTGTCTTCTGCCTTAACGAGATCACCCAGGTTATTATGATAGATAAAACCAACCTTAAAGAGAGCATCGCCGGCACGCTTGCTTTCAGGGTGCTTTGTCCGCAAAGTTTCGAGCGTAGATATAGTCTTATTATACTGTCCTACTGATTCGTACAACTCTGCCAAGCGGAAATACTCCTCTGAGTCCAGGCTGTTTTTGGGGTCAGCAGTAAAGGATTCGTATGCCGCAATGAGGCTTTTGTGTACGGTACTGATGGCATCCGGCGAGCTGTTAGCTTCGTCCGACATGACTTTTTGGAGTTCTGCTTCCTGTGCTTGTATTTCTGCTTTTGGATCGGCAGAGCTACAGGCTACGATGCCTGCACACAGGAGTAAAACGGCCGCTGTTAGTAGCTGTTTCATGATTGGCTGAGAATATTGGAATTAGTGTAAAAGTGCGTAAAGAAGAATATTAGCGCCCATTTGGAGCGCTTGTTGGCGGAGAGGCTCAGGATCATTGTGGACGGCAGGGTCTTCCCAACCATCTCCAAGATCACATTCATATGTATACAAAACTACTACTCGGCCATCGTGAATAAGTGCGAGGCTTTGGGCAGTTTTATTGTCGTGTTCGTGAATTTTAGGGGTGCCGTTTTCGAAGTCAAAATGCTGGTGAAATACTTGATGCGAAAAAGGAAGGTCTACTAACTCTAGTTCAGGAAACACCTTTTTGAGTTCACGGCGAATATATTTATCCATCCCAAAATTATCATCTACATGCAGAAAGCCACCCGAGATAAGGTAGTTGCGCAGGTTTTTGGCGTCATTATCTGAGAAGTTCACATTGCCGTGACCTGTCATGTAGACATATGGGTATTGAAAAATCTGTGTGCTTCCAGGCTCGACGACATCCTCTGTAGCAGCGAGGTTAAGCGTGGTATTTTGATTAACAAAAGAAAGCAAATTGGGTAGTGAGGTTGGGTTTGAGTACCAGTCTCCTCCCCCATCATATTTGAGCTTAGCAATGCGCATCTTGCTCGGGTCATTCTCATTTTGCCCTAAAGCTTGCCCAAGGATACATACACAGATGGCTAACAGGAAAAATCTCATGGTGGTTTTGTTCAAACTGTTTTTGGGTTATGAGTTTTGGGTTTGGTGTTTTGAGTCTCTATTTTTTTTGAAACTCAAAACCCTCAACGCTAAACACAAAACTAACCATTCTAAATAATTATGTGAACTAACGAATTATGCCCAAATATAGCGCAAGCTGGAAGATTTTTTCGAACTTTACCTATAATGACAAGCAACAACCCTGAAGACCAAACCGGACTCCAGCAACAACTCGCTGCCACGGAGGCCTTACGTGAAGGCTGGGAGGCCCTCCAACTCTCTCTCCGTAACCAAGGCCAGCTCCTACACTATCTTACGCAGTACGCTCCCGCGGCCGTGGCAATGCTTGATACTTCGCTTCATTATATGCTCGTCAGTCATCGCTGGAAAACCTTGTTCCGGCTAGAAGACAAACCTCTTATTGAGCTTCCTTTCACTTCTTTTTTTACCAAAGTCCCCGAACGAATGATGAAGCATTTGCGGCAAGGACTTGATGGGATTTCATCTTCCAGTGCTGAAGCAGCCTGGACTCATCCCGATGGGGAGCTTGACTGGCTACGATGGAATACCCACCCCTGGTATGACGCTCGTGGTGATATTGGCGGTGTTATCGTGGGAGTAGAAGTCATGACCGCAGAGAAAAAACTTTCGCTAAAACTAGAAGAGCTAAACCAGAATCTCGAACAAAAAGTCGCAGATCGAACCCAAAGTCTTGAGCAACTCAACGAAGAACTTCGCGGCTTTGCACATAATGTCTCTCATGACTTGCGTACCCCCCTCGTCAATGTGACGGGCTTCCTCAAAGAGTTAGAATGGAGCATGGATACGCTCCGAACGAAATTGCAGGGAAATTATACCACTACACCTGAAATCGAGCGTCTCTTACAAAAAGATATTCCGGAATCGCTGGCTTACCTGGATATTGCGACTAAGCAAATGGATCGCCTCCTCGGCGCACTCAGGCGCCTAGCCTCAATGGGTCATGCAAACCTCGAAGTGGGCCAGGTGGATGTGCATGCTCTTGTAGAACGAATCTGCGAAAGTCAGGCCCATATTATTCAGCAAAACAACGTAGATATCACTGTCGAGCCACTTCCTACTATCGTGACCGACTACCTTGCTTTGTCCCAAATTTTCAACAACCTTATCAGTAATAGCCTTAAATACCTTGACGCTGATCGTCCAGGGGTTATTAAAATCAGTGGTCTGTCGCACGAAAACCACACCGATTATCTGGTCCAGGATAACGGTCTCGGCATCTCTATTGATAAGCAAGAGATGGTTTTTCATCCATTTACCCGTTTGTCAGGATTGAATGATGCATCTGGAGAAGGGATGGGGCTGGCTTTTGTAAAAACGCTCGTGCGCAAACTGGAAGGGAAAATAACCTGTAGCAGTAACGCTGAGCATGGCACGACTTTTACCCTTAGCTTGCCTCATCGCAAGCCGATAGCATAAATGCTCCAGCTTCATCCAGTGTAGGAGCAGCGACGATAATCCCTTCATCATGGCCAGCCATCACAAGTGGAAATGGCATGGGCTGCGTTGAGTTTTTCCAGCAGGCCAAAACCGCATTTGCCATTTCAGGTGTTCCGTATGGAATGTGCTCAGGAGTCGTAGGCCATACATGCATAAAATGCTTCCACATGGCTTTGCTATGCGCATGAAACACTGCCATAATCGATTCATCTAATGCGTAACAAGCCGCATGGCTCAGCCCTTCAGACGATGCTCTCACCGGACCTTCACACCAAAGTGTATTCGCTTCGATATCAACTGCCGTCACGCGTGTGTATTGCTCCGGTCCCAGGACCGGCAAGTGGCCTGTCTGCGTACCCGTGATGATAAAGCCGTCGCCATGGCGCATACTCATATTGCCATAGCCCAGTCCGTCGGGGTATACGCCGATTAGCTTTTGTTCAAAAAGCCGGGCGCGCCACGCTTCAAGCGGCGCGATCAGTTCCAGCGCCGAAGGCGCAGCCTTCTGCCAGTACTGTTGATATTGGATTACGCCTTCTTGCATGTTGTGCGCTTTGCTTGAGTACATGAGATCAGGTTTCAAAGGTGCAGAGTAGAGAGATCAGAAGTAAAAAAACACTTCTGATTTCATGTATTCTTAATAAATTCACTCCTATTCCAAGCTACCTAAGCGACTAGGGCTTTGACTATTATTAAAAAAAGTAAGGATTTCCATGGTGGTTTTACCTTGGCTCACCCGATAAAACATCGTAACATGTTTGTTAATCATTGCCTTCCTAACTGATTTATTATTTGTGAAGGCTGGATATATTGTTGGGAAAAGGCACACTCTGTCAATGGTTTCAAAAACCTTATTCACAAAAATAATGCAAACGCTTTCTGACCACTCGTCTATTAAATATTCTGTGATTTGATCAAAATCACTTTCAGCTCTTTTGGACCAAATTACTTGCTTAACCATTGTGAATACTTTTGCTGCATTTCTTTGTGCGAAACTGTATTCTTTGCCTCAATATCTGCGATCCCTTCATTAATAGCGTCAACGACTTCTTTCGACACCTCTGAAAAGGTCTCTTGATTCACATTGCCCTGAACCCACTCAAGCAAGCTGTTCAACCAATGTTCGTCATTAGCATTGGCTATGATTTGATGGAGATATGCTTTTAATTCTAACGTGCTCATAGAATAAATATACGATTTTTGATTTTACTCAACCAGCTACTGTGGCTTCGGCTCCCCTCAATCACCCAAAAAGTGATTTTGGGTCGTTGAGCGGAGCCGAAACGACACTCATTACTACGCCACCTCTATCGCAATGGCGCCGCTCGTGCCTTCCACTTCGATAACATCCTCACTATCGAGACTTTGTACCAAATCAAATGACTTGGCCAGCACTTCTGCGCTAATGAAGTCGCCGAAGGCTTCGGCAGAAGCGTCCCACACTTCGTTGGAGGCGAGTTGCACGCTGATGCGATCCGTTACTTCAAAGCCTTTGGCTTTGCGAAGGTTCTGGATGCGATTCACCAGTTCGCGCGCGATTCCTTCGCGGCGAAGCTCGTCGGTGAGCGTAACATCGAGCGCTACGGTGTAGCGGCCGTCGTTTGCGACAGACCAGCCTGGAATGTCTTCACTCACGACTTCTACCTCATCGATTCCGATGACAGTTGGTGTCGAAAGCTGGACTTCGAAACTTCCGTTTTGCTCCCAGGCTTTGATATCGTCTTGCGAAAGCGCTGCAAGCGCGGGCTTAATCTCTTTGATAAGCGGCCCCAGCTTTCTGCCCAGCACCTTGAAGTTTGCATTCACTTTCTTCTTTAGCGTACTGTTTTCGCCTGTGATATATTCGATTTCTTTCACATTGACTTCTGACTTAATCAAGTCTGCGACCTGCTCAAGTTGACTGTGCATATCCTGCCCGATTACTGCAACCAATGCTTTGTGCAAAGGCTGACGTACGCGCATTTTTTCTTTTTTCCTGATCGAAAGGATCATCGATGTAAGCGTACGAGCAAGCTCTACGCGCTCTTCCAGCGCAGTATCAATCGCGCTTTCATCTACTGTTGGGAAATTCGCTAAGAGAACGCTTCCACCACCGAGATCTTGGTACAAACGCTCAGAGAAAAATGGCGCAATCGGACTCATCAGTACAGAAACCGTGCGCAAGCATTCGAATAACGTTTGATAAGCGGCCTCTTTTTCACGATTCATCTCCCCTTTCCAGAACACGCGACGTGAAAGGCGCACATACCAATTTGAAAGCTGCTCTGTGACAAAGTAATCGATCGCACGCACAGCAGGTGTTGGATCATAGTCTTCCAAGCTCTTTTCTACTGTTTTGATCAAAGAATTCAAGGTCGAGATCACCCAGCGATCCAGCTCGCTGCGCTCCTCCAACGGGATGACTTCGCCATAAGCAAAGTTGTCAATATTGGCATAGGTAGAGAAGAAGCTGTAGGTATTATAGAGTGTGCCAAAGTAGCGGTTGCGCACTTCCTTCACACCATCGGGATCAAACTTGAGATTGTCCCAAGGGTCAGAATTATGGATCATGTACCAGCGTACTGGATCGGCTCCATATTCGGTGATCATCTTGAACGGATCGACGCCGTTTCCGAGGCGTTTGGACATCTTGTTACCGTCTTTGTCCAACACCAGACCATTTGCAATCACATTTTTAAACGCGACAGAATCTTCCAGCATCACCGCAATTGCGTGCAGGGTAAAGAACCAGCCTCGTGTTTGGTCTACGCCTTCCGCAATAAAATCAGCGGGGAAGCTTTGCCTAAAGAGTTCTTTGTTTTCAAAAGGGTAGTGCAATTGAGCATAAGGCATAGAACCAGAGTCAAACCACACGTCTATCAGGTCTAATTCACGGCACATTGGCTTTCCGCCTGGACTTGATAGAATGATTTCATCTATTCCAGGCTTATGAAGGTCAAGGTCTTTTAGAAATCCTTCGGCCTTAGCATTGTCCATTACACCTGCATCCACAGCCTGAGTGATTCGATCACGTAGTTCTTCTAACGAACCGATACAGATCTCTTCAGAACCGTCTTCTGTACGCCATACCGGTAGCGGAATGCCCCAATAACGCGAACGCGACAGGTTCCAGTCCACCAAGTTTTCAAGCCAGTTACCGAAACGGCCTGAACCTGTCGCCGCAGGCTGCCAGTTGATCGTATCATTTAGTTCCTTCAGGCGACCTTTTGCTTCCGTTGTTTTGATAAACCAGCTATCGAGCGGGTAATACAGGACCGGGCGGTCTGTACGCCAACAGTGAGGATAGTTGTGTGTATATTTTTCCGAGACAAAAAGCCTGTTCTCTTCCTTGAGCTTGATCACGATGTCAGCATCGACCGGACGGTCTTCTGTCTGACCATAGTCTTTTACATAGCGCCCTGCGAAGTCCGTTACTTCACTTACAAAGCGGCCTTGCTTGTCTACAAGCGGCATCAGGTTACCATCTTCGTCCTCTACCATCAACGGCGGAATACCATACTTCTGGGCTACGCGCATATCGTCTGCACCAAATGTAGGTGCGATATGCACAATCCCGGTACCGTCTTCAGTAGTAACAAAATCTCCGATCAGCACTTTGAACGCAGGCTCATCAGGCGTTACATATGGAAGCAGCTGCTCATATTCCATACCTTCAAGCTCACTGCCTTTCATTTCACCCAGAATCTCTAGATAAGGTACCGGCTTGTTACCAGGCTTGATATCTTCTGGCTTGAGGTCGGCTTGTTGTTCAGTGAAATAAGCATTGAGGCGATCTTTTGCCAAAATCACGACCTGCTCTTTTCCTGTATAGCGGTTGAGGCAACGCACTTTTGTGTAGACGATATTCTTCCCTACCGCCAAAGCAGTGTTGGAAGGAAGTGTCCACGGAGTAGTTGTCCAGGCCAGGAAGAATGTATCCACGTCATCACGGTCACTGAGCGGAGCCGAAGTGACCTTAAACTGCGCCACCGCAGAGATGTCTTTAATCTCTTTATATGCTCCTGGCATATTAAGCTCATTGGAGCTCAGACCAGTTCCTGCCGCAGGCGAGTATGGCTGGATCGTAAATCCTTTATAGATATAGTTTTTGTCCCAAAGTCGCTTAAGCAAATTCCAGACAGACTCGATATAGTCGTTTTCATACGTGATATACGGATTATCGAGGTCTACCCAATAGCCCATTTTGCGCGTAAGGTCGTCCCACACGTTTTTGAATTTGAGGACATCATTACGGCAAGCAGCATTATACTCTTTGATCGTAATGGTCTTACCGATATCCTTTTTGGTGATTCCGAGCGACTTCTCGACCTGTAGCTCTACAGGCAATCCGTGTGTATCCCAGCCACCTTTTCGCTTTACCTGAAAGCCTTTGAGGGTTTTGTAACGACAAAAAATATCCTTAATCGCTCTTCCCATCACGTGGTGAATACCGGGCATACCGTTCGCAGAGGGCGGACCCTCATAAAAGGTAAAGGTCGGCTGACCTTCGCGCTCAGAGACACTACGCTCAAATGTTCCCTGTTTTTCCCAGGCCTCCAGCACCTCTTTATCGATGCGTGTGAGTCTTAATCCTTCGTATTCCGGGTATCGTTTGGACATTTTTCTAGTTTGACTGGTTATTTATTTATCATTAGTAATTGGCCATTAAGCATTATTACGAACGGTTGCACTACCTCTGTCAGCGCTTCACCAGTATGCTTAGAGCGCTGACAGAGGTTAGCAACTCTAAACATAATCGTTCGTGATAATCATCATTTGGTACCAAGAAAGGCACCAGATGATGAATGACTAATTATAAATGATCAATAAACATTGAGATTATTTTCAAATAAGGTGCAAATATAGTCAAGCTGTTTATTAATTTTGGCATTATGGAATTGACGCATAAACTGCTACTCATCATTCCCGTCGTGGGGTTTCTTTTTACTGGCGCTGCATATGGCTCATATGCTGAACGCCGCCTTGCTGCTAAGTTTCAGCAGCGTATAGGCCCAAACCGTGTAGGTCCGTGGGGATTACTACAGCCATTGGCGGATGTTTTGAAGCTTTTGATCAAAGAAGATATAACACCTGAGGCAGCTGACCAACGCATTCACTTCCTTGCACCGGTTATCTCTCTGGTTACCGTATTGGCTTCTTTTGCAGTTATTCCACTCGCCAGTATTGATGGTGAGCCTCTCGTTATTAGTGATCTCAATGTAGGTATTCTCTATATTTTGGCTGTAGCTTCTATTGCAGTGTATGGTATTACGCTCGCAGGATGGGCATCCAATAGTAAGTATTCGCTTCTGGGTGGCCTACGTGCTTCTGCCCAGATGGTGAGCTACGAACTCGCGATGGGTCTCGCTATTGTTAGCGTTATTTTATTAACAAACTTCAATGTAGATGGTGATTATCTCAAGGTATCGTCCATCGTTGAAGCACAGCGAGGAGCCTGGAACATGTTTATTAACCCGATCGGGTTTATCATATTCTTTATATGTATGCTAGCAGAAGCTAGCCGTACCCCATTTGACCTGATCGAAGCAGAACAAGAGCTTGTAGGTGGATTCCACACTGAGTATAGTTCCATGCGTTTTGGCATGTTTATGGTGGTAGAATTTCTCCATATTGTCGTGCCTCCTGCCATAATTGCCACTTTATTTATGGGCGGTTACCTCGGTCCGTTTGAAGGAGCGCTTGGAGTAATCGATTGGTCTCCATGGCTACAAGCACTTTGGGGAATTAGTTGGTTTCTTGGCAAAACATTCTTCCTCGGTTTTGTATTTATCTGGATACGCTGGACGCTTCCACGCTTCAAGTACAATCAACTGATGGACCTTGGCTGGAAAAAACTGCTGCCATTAGCGCTATTAAATCTAGTCGTTATTGCAGGAGTATTAGCCATCATTCATTAATTGGTTTTATGATTAGCTAATCTGTAAATCAGCTAATCACCAAATCAACAACTGACAATCTGGCGGCAAGGCTATACGTGGCGATATTTTTGCCGAGACGAGGTGCTAACATGTAGTACCGAAGACAGTCGCGAAATGTATCGTAACTTTAAAGGCAGGTAGCCGTTTTCTTTGGGCTATTGATGATAAAACACATGGATTCCAATTTTTCAGATAGAGTAAAAAGCGTTATTTCTCACAGTCGTGAGGAGGCAATTAGGCTTGGACACGATTATATCGGTCCAGAGCATTTGCTTTTAGGCCTTATATCAGAAGGAGACGGGATTGCGGTAAAACTACTTGAAGAAATTGGGCTTGATCTTGAAGAGCTCAAAAATTTCATCGAGTCAAGTGTACGCGGTCCTATGGCAAATATCAGTTTTGCCAACCTTCCTCTTACCCGCCAAGCTGAGAAAGTATTACGCATCACCAAGCTGGAGGCAAAGCTTATGCGCTCCACCGATGTACGCACGGAGCACCTGCTTTTGAGCATTGCTCGCGAAGAGAATAACGTGGCAGCCAGAATTCTAGCCCGATTTGGGATTAGTTATGAAAATCTGCGCGAGGCCATGGAACAATATTTTGAAGACGGCACTACGCCTACCATTACAGCCGCTGCTGAAACAGATCCCAATATGCCAAATAATCCAGGGGAACGTAATCCCAGAAAGCAAGCAAATAAGTCAAAGACACCTGTTTTGGACAACTTTGGCCGCGATTTGACCAAAGCTGCCGAAGAGAATAAGCTAGACCCAATCGTTGGTCGCGAGAGCGAAATCGAACGTGTCGCGCAAGTACTTTCCCGACGCAAAAAGAATAACCCGGTACTTATTGGTGAGCCAGGTGTAGGTAAAACAGCTATCGCTGAGGGGCTTGCGCTCCGCATTATTCAGCGAAAGGTTAGCCGCATTTTGTTTAACAAACGAATCGTAACGCTTGATATCGCATCGCTTGTCGCTGGCACGAAGTATCGTGGCCAGTTTGAGGAACGCATGAAAGCAGTAATGGCAGAGCTGGAGAAATCTCCGGATGTTATTCTGTTTATCGATGAGCTTCATACGATTGTTGGAGCTGGTGGAGCCTCTGGCTCACTGGATGCCTCTAACATCTTTAAGCCTGCGCTTGCCCGTGGAGAAATCCAATGTGTCGGTGCTACTACACTCGACGAGTATCGCCAATATATTGAAAAAGATGGCGCACTCGACCGTCGTTTTCAGAAGGTAATGGTCGAGCCAACTACGGTTCCACAGACCAAGCAGATTCTTGAAAACATTAAGGAGCGCTACGAAGATCACCACCACGTCAATTATACTGACGAAGCGATAGACGCTTGTGTAAAACTTGCTGACCGCTATATCAGTGATCGTTACTTCCCGGATAAAGCGATCGACGTTTTGGATGAAGCTGGTAGCCGGGTCCATATTTCTAATATCGTCGTTCCAGAGAATATCCTTGAACTCGAAGAAAAGATAGAAGAAGTAAAAACAGAAAAGAATACCGTTGTCAAAAAACAACGCTATGAGGAGGCTGCACGCCTTCGCGATAAAGAAAAAACCCTCACTGAGGAATTAGAACACGCTAAGACTAAGTGGGAAGAGGATATGAAAGAGCTCCGCTATACTGTCTCTGATGACGACGTTGCGGAAGTTGTATCCATGATGACAGGTGTTCCTGTTACCAAGGTTGCCGCTGGGGAATTGAAGCGTTTGGCTGACTTGGGCGAGCAACTGAAAGGTAAAATTATTGGTCAGGATGATGCGATTGAAAAGCTTGTAAAAGCTATTCGTCGCTCACGTCTTGGTCTTAAAGACCCAGAGAAGCCGATCGGATCTTTTGTTTTCCTTGGTCAAACTGGTGTAGGTAAAACTGAACTTGCGAAAGTTCTTGCGGAAACCATGTTTGACTCTGATGAAGCATTGATCAGAATTGACATGAGTGAGTTTATGGAAAAATTCACCGTCTCTCGCTTGATTGGAGCGCCTCCGGGATATGTTGGGTATGAAGAAGGTGGTCAGCTCACTGAGCGTGTTCGTCGTCGTCCATACTCAGTCGTCCTTCTTGATGAGATTGAAAAAGCTCACCCTGACATTTTCAATATTATGCTTCAGGTGCTTGATGACGGCTTGCTTACTGATGGCCTTGGTCGCCGGATTGACTTCAAGAACACCATCATTATCATGACTTCAAATGTTGGAGTCAAGGAGTTGAAGAACTTTGGAGAAGGTGTAGGCTTTAGCACAGGATCACGCCAGGCGCAGTCAAGCGAGGCTATGCGTGCTACCCTGGAAGGGGCAATGCGCAAAGTATTCCGTCCTGAATTCCTCAATCGTATTGACGAAGTTATCGTCTTTAATGAGCTTGAGCGTGAAGACATTCTTCGCATCATCGATCTGCAATTACGTTCAGTATTTGCTCGTATCGAAGAGAAAGGCTTTACAATTGAGCTGACTCAGGAAGCGAAAGAATATATTGCAGATAAAGGCTTCGACAAGCAGTACGGTGCTCGTCCGCTAAATCGCGCACTCCAGCGTTACCTTGAAGATCCTATCGCTGATGAAATTCTCAAGGGCACTACAAAATCAGGTGATGTACTTCTCGTTGGGATTGATTCCAAAAAAGATGAAATCACAGTGGAAGTAAAAGGCAAAACCAAAAAGCGTAGCAGCAAAAAGAAAACTGAAAAAGAAGATTCAGGCGAATGAAAACCCTCGTAGTCGGTGCTTCACGTAACCCTGCCCGGGTATCTCATACAGCTATACATCGTTTAGCTGCTGCCGGACACGAAGTTTTGGCATTTGGATTAAGGGCAGGAGAGGTCGCTGGTATTGAAATCGATACAGACCGCGAAGCTGTTTCACATTCAGACATTCATACGATTACATTATATATAGGTCCGGCTCGTCAGCCGGACCTTATTGATTGGCTAGTTTCGCTTAAACCTCAGCGGGTAATTTTCAATCCAGGCACAGAGAACCCTGTGTTCATGGCAAAACTACGAGAGGCTAATATAGAAGTGATTGAAGCTTGTACCCTTGTTATGTTGAGTGTGGGTAACTATTGAAAATAGTGTTTCGCTTCGCTCTTGTATAAAATCGGCTCGCCTACACTTCAAAGCATAAAAAAGCCGCTCTCGTTTGAGAGCGGCTTTTTTATTTCTAAACAATCGTGCTTACTAGCGTACGATCATCAATGGGCGAGAGATCACACCTTTTTCCATCAACGCAGATACGTGATAGATACCAGCAGGAAGCTCGCTTACGTTTAGCTCAACAGCGTTGGCTCCAGCAGGCATTGTGCCAGCCTCCTTTGTAAGTACAACCTGACCAAGCTCATTTACAACTTCTAGCTTAACAGTAGAAGCCTCAATAAGATTAAGGTCGATTTTAGTCATTGAAGAAGCAGGGTTTGGAGAAACGTTAAGCTTTCCAACTGCAATCTCTTCTTCAAGGCCTACAGCGTATGCACGAGTAAGTTTGTCAGCATTAAGGATGTAACGCTGATTATTCACATTTTCTACCCATACTACCACAAACAAATTTGCAAAGTCCTCTATAGAGTGCTCAGTAGCATCATTAATACGGTTAGCTGTCTGGCCATCTTGTGGTAGACGGTAATTTCCGCTAAAAGTATATTGCTGGTCAAATGTATATGGCATACCTGCTGTAAGTGTACCACTAAGTGTAACACCTTCTTCATTAGGAAGCATCTTCTTTACAACATCGAGAAACTCTCTTTCGCCATTATTTTTCACGTTGTTGAATGTCTCTGTTTCCAGAATAGCGACCTGAAGTCTTTCAACACCCACCATGTCCGTAGAAGGTGTAAACGTTCCTTTGATATCAACCATTTGATTCGGAACATCAAGCATGTACGTTCCGGCAAAATCACCGAAAGCAGGTAGTGCTTTTGCACCTGTCAACATTCCTTGATTCAGGCTTGCAGAGTTTGTTCTTTGGCGGAAACCATCAACTACTGTATGAGGGATGGAATTCTGATTATAAAGTCCTCTACGATTTACACCTTCTGTAGTCGCATATGGATCACCCGTACCAGGGAAGTTCTGCTGGTAGCGGATAGAAATCATGCTTGGATCATTCAATCGGTCAAGCACAAATTCCATATTGATATTACCTTGCAAACATGGAGGGCAGGTTGAGCTTGTAAATGTTTCTAGTAACACGTTGCGATTGCTTGGATTAGAGGTTCTAGAGAAGCCTTTATTCAGTTCATTATCACCAGGGTTCACATCACTCATTCCATTGATTTGCGAAATCCAATATTTGATATCGCTAGCACCATCAACAGTTGGATTCCAAGCAGTTGGGTGATCGATGTTAGCGAAAGTATAAGGAAGGATATTTAAACCATTTATAGTCGTTGCTACTTCTGATCCATTATCAACGGTATACTTTACCTCAACACTTGACACGGTAGTTCCACCAGCATTAAAGAAGGTGCCGCTAAAGCGCTGAGCTGGGCTATTCTGAGTCAGGTATGAATCGTTGTTGAATGTCTGTCCAACAAGATCACGCTCAGGAAGCGTTACAATCTCAAAGTTGTCAAGGCCCAATAGGAGACCGTCATTTTCAAAGTTATGGAAAGCAATGTATACAGTTTGTCCTGCATATGCTGAGATGTCAGCTACCTTCGTTTCCCAAAATGCCTCAGGATTAGTATCATCATATAGTGATGTAATAAAAGCAGCACCTGGAGTATTTGTTGTAGTACTGATACGTACTGCATAATCGTCCCTAGAGTCTGCTCTAGTACTGTATGCACGTGCGTCCCATCTAATAAATACGTTTGGTTGGCCAGCAGGAACCTGAATAGCAGCAGTGATCAACCAGTCATCCGCTTGTCCAGCAGGATCGTACCATGAACATGAGATTGCAACATCACAATAGCCAATCCAACCAGCAATATTACCAAATGCTGTGCAGCCTGTAAGGTTACCTCCTGCTATATTCGGATGAGTAGTAAGCCCGTCAACATCGGCTGTAGTCCAGCCTGCCGGAAGGCCTCCGGTAAAGTCCTCAGATGAGTGCACGATCTGTGCGTTCATAGCTTGTCCTAGAAATAGGAATGCAAGCGTTAAAATTGAGAGTAAAATTTTGTTCAACATGTTTAGTTGGTTAAGTAGAAATTGCGTGTAGAAATTGTAAAATGCGTTTTACTATGCCCTGAATTTTCCAAAGCGCTACTATATTATCATGTTCTGAAGAAAAATCCTAAGAATATTATGGACAAATCGGCGGACAGAAGCCTTATCTAAACGCCTGAATAAAGGGCGTAAGTGGCTGATCCTCTGATAGTTGAAGCTTTTTACGAAGTCGATAACGAGCCTTTTTCACACTATCCGCAGAGATTCCGAGAATATCGGCCATTTCAGTTGTACTCAGGTTTAATTTTACCAAAACAAAAAGGCGCCTCTCTCCTTTTGTAAGATCAGGGTACTGTTTCATCAACCGGTCAAGAAACCCTCGGTACACCTGATCAAAGTGGTGACGAAAGGCACGCCAGTCTTCTTCTGTAAGAATTTTCATTTGGCGCAGTTCTGCCAAACGTTTCGCACGTTCCGTTTCGGCATCATTGTCTTTTACTTCAATGGCCTTTATCTGTGCTTCAAGATTTTCAATAAGCGTATTCTTTTCAAGAACTCCCTGCATATAGTTCTTCATACTTTCCTCTTTTGCTTGCAAGGCTTCGCGAGTACGGTCCAACTCGGCTTGTGCCAATCTTTGCTCAGTTTCCCGAATCTGTCGCTCTTGCTCAAATAAGCGTTTAGTCTGTCGCACGCGTTGGCGTTGCCTATTCCAGGCCAGCGCAGCCAAGGCCGCTAACAAAAAGCCAATGGCAATAAGGCCAAAACGAAGTCGCTTTCTACTTTGTACTTCTGCAAGCTCTCGTTTCAGTCGTTCATTCTCCACCTGTGTTTTAGTCGATTCATACATTTTTGTCAACTCCTTGATACTTCTGTCTTTAGCTTCATTTGTCAAGCTATCCTCAAGCTCTTGGTATCGAATCGAATAATAAAATGCGTTTTCAAAGTCTTTCTCAGCACTTAAAAGGCGATACATTTCCTGGTAAGCCTTGCTTCTGGAATGATCAGCCCCATCGACTTGCGCACGTTTTATGGAAGTTTCAAACAACTGCTTGGCCTTGGACACATCTCCAAGCTGGCTGTAACAAGCCCCCAGGTTGGTGAGTATGACAGGGATTTGTCGGTAGTCATTTCCTGCTTCAAGATTACGCAATGACGATTCCATATAAGACCGGGCTTGCTCCCAGTTTCCTTTTCGCATATAGATCAAAGCCAGGTTATTCAGACTTTCTCCTTTGCCACGTGGGTCGTTTAGCGCCTTTCTAATCTCAAAAGAATGGTAGGCATGTTTAATCGCTTTCTCAAGACTATCCTGCCTATAATAGGTCAGACCAAGGACTGATTCTGCAAAGCCAAGTCCTGTTGAATCACGATTCCGGGTGTACCACGAAGCAACTTTGAGGAACTTTTCTTTTGAGGTTTCATACTCCCCCATTATATGCTCGATTATTCCAATTTGCATCAAAGATGCCGATATTTGGGCGCTATCTTTAATTCTTTCAAAATACTGAAAAGCATCTATTCCTATTTCCATTGCCTTCGGGTAATCGCCCTGATAGCGAAAGCATTCACTGAGATAGCCCTGGATTTTCGCTTTTTGGTACGGCTCTTTTACTCGACTCAATGCTTCAATAAGAACAGGTTCAGCAAGGGTATAGTTACCAGAAAGCAACTGCGTCCGTCCTTCCAAAATATTGAGCTTAAGAACAGAGGAGTCAGGTATTCGCGGCTTTAAGATTTCTATTTGAGGAATTTGCTCTTCTGCCTGCTGAATCGCATTCCCTGCAATACACAACTCAAAATAATTGATGAGTGCAGCGACCTCTGATCCGGGGTCACCTTTAAGGCTCCGGCTTATACGCAGAGCGCGACCAGCTTCTGCAATCGCTTTTGTTTTGTTCGTAGCTTCAAGCGCTTTACTGTAGACTATAAATGCTTCAACCTGCGCCTTCCCTTCGCTCACCTGTGTGCGCTGAAACAGAATATCGAGATCTGTCGAATTCGTTGCAATAAGTATGGTTAAGGGCAAAAAGCAGATTGCTAAAGCCAAGGTTTTCAGCGTATTCATTGCCCAAATTTAAAAAATCCCAAACAATACCCTTTTAGATCACTTGGTTTTCGATATTTGTCCTCTGACGAATAGCAAAAATGCGCCTTTCCAAAACAAAAATTTTCATCCTACTGTCCAGTAT
Organism: Bacteroidia bacterium; assembly: GCA_045106685.1. Taxonomy (GTDB): domain Bacteria; phylum Bacteroidota; class Bacteroidia; order J057; family J057; genus JAUIGE01. The sequence continues at coordinate 31,225 of JBGCFB010000373.1, forward strand.
TGCTTTTATAACAATACTGATAATTGCGTTTTGGCCTCACGCCCAAATTGGTCCTCCGCATCAAGTTGAGCCTTATATTTCATCAGACTTGCTTCTGGCTGAAAGTACTAAACAAGACTCTTTACTAAACCTTGCTCACGCAAGCTTGAAAAAACAAGATTGGCTAGCAGCTGATACCCTGGCGCAAGCGGTTTCTGATTCAAGTGAGGTATGGCCATTGGCACAGGTCTATAGGGCATATGTTTTTCTTCAGGACAAAACGCCTTTCCATTGCGTCCGAACATTGGAACAAGCGCTTCCCGATAGCACCATGAGTTGGCCTGCCTGTCGAAACTGGTATCTGGGGCTCTCACGCATACAAATAGGCAGACTAGTCGATGCACATCGAATTCTCGATAGCTTGCCTGCATCGTATTTGTCTCAAAAAAACCAGATCATTGATATACTAAACCCTCATACTAAAGACAGTTTAATCGCTCATTAGTATATATGTCTGCTCCTGTTCTTCATATTATCAGTTTTGATATCCCATATCCGCCGAGTTATGGAGGTGTGGTAGACGTTTTTTTCAGAATAAAAGCGTTGTCTGAAAATGGCGTTCGGGTAGTCTTGCACTGCTTTCAATATGGACGCGAAGTGAGTAAAGAGCTTTCAAGGCTATGTGCTGAAGTGCATTATTATCCCCGGCTAAAGCCTTCGGCCTCTCTCCCTATTAAAAAGCCCCATATCGTCATTTCGCGCCAGCACCCTGACTTACTTGACAGGCTTCTGGCTGATGAGCATCCAATCTGGTTTGAAGGTCTGCATTGCTGCTTTTATCTGGATCACCCTTTACTAAAAGAACGAACCAAGTATGTAAGGCTACATAATATCGAGTGGCAGTATTATCAGCAACTAGCCGACCGTGCGCCTTCATTGAGTAAAAAGCTATATTTCAAACGTGAGGCTGCCATGCTTAAGAAGTATGAATATGTCCTTTGGGCAGCCGACAAGCTTATGACGATTTCGGCTGCCGATCAGGCGTATTATCATGAAAAATATATTACGGCTGAATATCTACCTGCTTTTCATGGCTATAGCGAAGTAAAATCGCCCGAAGGGCTTGGAGAATATTGCCTTTATCACGGTAAACTAAGCGTTCCGGAAAATCACGAAGCAGCGATGTTTCTTTTGGAACACGTATTTGCCCAGATCAATATCCCGCTCATCATTGCCGGAGCAGAGCCTTTGCCTGAACTGATAGAAGCTACCAGCAATTTTACCCACATAAACCTACGAGCAAATCCAGATGAAGCAGCGATGCACGCACTCATGCAAGGCGCTCAAGTGCATGTATTGCCTACATTCCAGGCAAGCGGAATAAAACTTAAACTTTTGCATGCCTTATTTGCAGGGAGACACGTTATGGTCAACGAGCCCATGCTGGCAGGAACAAATTTAGGCGAACTTTGTCATATCGCTGAAACTCCAGCCGAGTTCCAACAGCTTATTCAAAAGCTCTATTACCAACCTTTTTCAACAAAGGCCATCCAACAACGAAAAGCGAAACTTTCCGAATTTGACACCAATGCTTTGGCGGAGCGGATCAGAAGCTTTTTGTAACATCTATCATCATGACTTGTTACACAACCTCTGTCAGCGCCTCACCACTATGCTTAAAGCGCTGACAGAGGTAAGTAACCTGAAATGCACTCGTGATAATCACTAATAGTTACCAGTATGACCACATTTTTTACAAAAAGCCTAACAATTCTCGCCCTCAGCATATCGCTACTTGCGACCACAAGCCAAGCTCAAATTCTGTTAGATGAAAATTTCATTGACTGGATTCCAGCTTCATTACAATATTCAGATGCGCTTGGAGACGCTAGTGGAATAGATTTCATTTCGCTTTCTGCAAGTAGTAACAATGATTACCTTTTTATAAAAATCGAACTCGATCGTGAAATAAACCTTCAGGATAATAACAATATCGGGCTGTTTATAGATACTGATAATGACATAAGCAGCGGACTCGTTGCAGAAGGGATAGGAGTTGATGTGCTATATACTTTTGGAGAAAGAGAAGGCACTTTTTACAATTCTGCGGGCAGAGCCAGTGATATCAGACATCGCGACCTTGGAGTCGTCACATTGCCCACGGTAACGAGTTCTACGTTCGAAATTGCCATAAAACGTGATGCCATTATAGATGGTGAACCCGTGTTTGCCAACGACAGTATTCGCATCGTGCTTCAAAACCAAGCTAATAATGGTGACATTATCCCGGATCAAAATGGTGGTCTTTTGTACGTTTTTGAAAATAACCCTCCAGGCCCAAACAAAGCCTACAGCCTCAGCAAGCCTGACACCAGTCTCACCCGCATCATGTCGTACAATGTACTTCGCGATGGCCTCTGGGATAACCAGCAAGCTCCTGCGCTGCGCCGCATCATAAGCGCCCTTCATCCGGACATCATCGGATTTCAGGAAATCTATAACCAAAACAGCGAGGAGACCCGTGATGAGGTAAATAGCATTCTATTCAGTCAATACAACCAAGGCTGGTATCATGCGGAAGCAGGAAACGATATAAAGTGCGTGAGCAAATATCCGATCCTGAGCACCTGGCCTGTCGCTGGCAATGGCGCTTTTGTGATCGATATGGGAAGCCACGAGCTTCTTTTATTTGTGGCGCACCCTCCTTGCTGTAGCAACGACCAAGGTCGCCAGCAGGAAATCGATGCGATGATGGCATTTATTCGTGACGCAAAAGCAGGCACCAACGGCCCCCAGCTCAGGCCTAACACGCCCATCGTTATTCTCGGTGATATGAATCTTGTAGGACTGAACCGTCAGCGTACGACCATGCTTACAGGCGATATCGAAGACAACAACCAATACGGTGCAGACTTCACCCCTGATTGGAATGGCGATGATCTTATCGATGCAAAGCCTTTCGCTACAGGTCTCCCAATGGCCATTACCTGGTGGCAGTTGAGTAGTTCTTTCGCTCCAGGTAGGCTGGATTATTTGATTTACTCTGATTCAAATATGGAGCTGGAAAATAATTTCGCCCTATTTACTGAAACCATGCCTGCGGCTGAGCTTGCCGCTTTTGGATTGCAAGCATCAGACGCTACTGAAGGTTCCGATCACTTACCGCTTATCGGTGATTTCCGCTTTACGCTCGGGCCGCCTGCTGGCCTTGTGACTGACAATGCCATACTCGACCTACAATGTGTACCCAATCCTATCACAAGTCAAACTGCAATCGCTGAATACACCCTGCCTGAGGCTGGGCAAGTTTCGCTGAACATACTCGATAATATAGGCCGGACTGTTTACTCCGTAAAAGAAACGGTTCAAACTTCTGGAAAACATCAGATTCCTTTTGATGTGTCATCACTGAGTTCAGGCATGTATGTGCTAAAGCTTACAACAGCAAAGCATCAGCGTAGTATTAAGATATTGGTAAAATAATCGATGAAGCATTTCACCGTCATATTGCTGAGCATTCTTGGTTTAAGCGCATGTGAGCCCCAGGGACACTCTCCGTATGATCGCCCCGAAGGGCTATTCGAGCAGCAGTATCCAGAATCGGCGACTTCGCTACGATATCTCGATCAGGTTCCGGCTAATATCCGAGAAGCGGCAGATTTTGCAGCCCCTGCTGGCCCGTTTGAGCTTGGTCTTATGACTATTCGAAGTGAGTCGTACAATGGTGAAGATACCTTGAAAGGAGCCATGGAATTTGACCGAAAGGGTAATCTTATATATGAAACAAAGGAAAACAGTTATGGAAATGGGTCATTCTATAGATACGTCTATGACGAGTCTGGCCGGATAGCCGCTAAGCACACTTTTGCATCTCCCTTACTATTGTATTCTTCCTTATATTTCTATTACAACTCCCGAAACCAAATTTCACTCGTCATCAGAGAATACGACCCAGGGTACGATATTCCTGAACAACCAACCTTATTGGTTAAGGATAGCACTGTATTTGAATATAGATCAAACGGCCAAATTAGCAGGGCTGGCAATAAGGTATTTACATATGATGCACATGATAAATGTGTAGAATGGAAGATAGAAAACCCTGCTCCAGGTTGCGGGAGTAGGGCTACACACTGGAAAGCTACCTATGATGAGCAGGGTAATTTAATTGATACTTGGTCAAATTATCCATCTGTAGATGCGCTACTTCTACCATCTAAAGCACAGTCCAATTCATTTTTACATGACAGTATAATATCAGAATATGGCCACCTTGTTGAAGAGAATACCTATTATATTGAAGAAGGAGATACGACCTTATGGTCAGTAGAGCGCTATGAGTGGTATTAATCGCACCTTGAAGCAAGCTAAAAATGGACAATATCGCGCTATGATTATCGAAGCGTATAAATGAAATAAACCCTTGAATAACATGTTATTCAAGGGTTTTCTCTTGGCAATGAAGTTTAAAAAACTAAGCCAACAATAATGTCTTAGCTCTGCTCTGATTTAAAATCGAACTTCTCCTTAAACCAGCAAAATCGCGTGCGGAAGAGTATTCCCAGTCGGTGGTACGTCTACTGAGCTCAGCCTTCACCGGATTATTGTGAATATACTGCAGGCA
>JBGCFB010000374.1:0-4386 GCA_045106685.1 Bacteroidia bacterium
ACATCGCCTTTGTAAAAGCCGGCGCTGTTGATGCAATTCACTTCCATGATTTTCCAGCCATCCATCGTCATGGCGATGTCCATCACATAAGCATCAGCTACATTGTAAAGACCAGCCATATGCTGCGCAAAGGCCAAGCCTTCGGCTGCGGCATGTTCCTCAAATTCGACATCGCCATGAAACCTGTAATAGGAACTTGTCACCACTCATTTTCTAAACATATCCATATTCTGCTCAATATAATCGGCCATTTTTTTATGGCACTCCTTTTTGAATACTTCGTCAAAATAATAGTCCTCGATTATGTCTGTGGATTCCAATTCATCATATCCGTCTGTAAAGGATTCCCATCGTTGTTCCCATGAATTTGTCTCACTATTGAAAGCAGTTTTTAACTCTGATATTTTCCCTGACTTCCCCGTTAGCTCTTTTAATACTTCGGCATAATCTTTTGCTACTCTCTCTGCACCTATTTCTTCCCACATTTCTGCAACTGCAAAAAGGAACTCAGGTCTGTTAAATATAAACTGATAAACACCGCCATTGTCCGTATCTCCATTAAAGGCCAAAAATGACCAGAATACCTTCTGAGGTCTGTTGAGCTTTTCCCATAATTCGTTATAGTCTTCTGCACTACTCTCAGCAATAACATCATCAAAAAGCTTAGACATGTACTCCCACATTCGATTGTCATATTCATCAAAGTTTTCCCAGTCAAATTTCGCCTTCGTGCTATCAACCCAGTTTTGCGATACAGTAGAATAAAAAATTAGCGAATCTTGATTCCCATCATCTAAGCTGAAAAAGGCCTGCTTTGTGCTTTGGGATTTTTTTTTAGACGAATTGGACTTTTTTAATGAATAAAGTAGAGCAACTCCAATTATCAAAACTGCGAATATTCCTATGGCTATTTTCATGGGCTTTTTTATCGAAATTGGTTATATTTTCCTCACCTCCCAAAAAAATCCTCCAGCGCCAGCACAATACGTTTCACATCGCCTTTGTAAAAGCCGGCGCTGTTGATGCAATTCACTTCCATGATTTTCCAGCCATCCATCGTCATGGCGATGTCCATCACATAAGCATCAGCTACATTGTAAAGATCAGCCATACGCTGCGCAAAGGCCAAGCCTTCGGCTGCGACATGTTCCTCGAATTCGACATCGCCATGAAACCTGTAATAGGAACTTGTCACCACTTTTTTACCCACAATCCAGACTCTCGCTTCCTTGAAAATGGCATAAGGCTTTGAGACCTGTATCAGGGTAGACTCTGAAACGCGAGCATGCTCAGCTTCGTGCAATTTTTCATACACAAAATCCTTCCACTCATGCTCATTGAACACCTTGCCAGTAAATACTTTGGCGTCCTTGGCTGGCTTAATAAATAGTTGCCTATGCGTCGCCCAATCGATACTATCGCCCAATGTACAGATGTAGCTGCCATAGTTGATGGTATGCTCACCGTAGCCTTTCGCATAATGCTCGAACTCGTGATTGTGTCCATAGAAGGAGCCGGGCGTCCAATCAAAGTCGGCGGTTACCTTGGCTAGCTTGACCGAGCCATAAACAAAGATGTCTTTCCTGTCGGTCTTCATATCAAACTCGATACTCCTCGGCTTGAATTCCACCGATTCGTACTCAAGTCCCAGCTCCTCCATCACCTCAAATATTCGGTCATAGCGAGGGTCCTGAAATACGTTTTTTTGGATGAGGTAATACATGAGGGAAGGAGTGGTTTGGGGATCAATTTTCTCGCTGGTACTGTTCTACAAGTGTGTTCATTTTTTTCAAATCATCCAGCTCACGAATATATGTATCGATTTTGGTATCGCCCATGGGCTGAATGGCATAATCGGGGAGTTTGTCTCCGAAAAGGAGGAAGGTCATCGTATCGACGATGCGCTCTTTTAGGCCGTGTGGAAGTGAATAACGCTGGACAATAGATGTTTCAATACCCATGTGCACGATTTCGTGCAGGATCGTATTTACCGGGTTTTGGTAGTTCATAAAACGGCCTTCTTCATTTGTAAAAAGCGTCACCAAACCCTGGTCAGGATCGTAGCTGCCTCCCGTTCCATACAGGGTAAAAACGACCTGGTATGACTCAAAGGTTTTGAAAGTCCAGTCCCATCCACTCGAATAGGATTTGAGGCGCGCGACCAATCCATTGATCATATTCTCCTGATCCTTTACCTTATTGAAAGCAGCATTATAGGCAGTTTTGTTATAAATCCCTGATTCTAAAACAGCATAAATCGTCTGAAAATCAGCGTCGCCAAATGCTTTGTTTTTCGACTTACTGATGAGTGAGTCGATCGTCTTGTTATCGGGTAAATGAATGGTATAGCCTTGCGCTTCCAAAAACGCGATGTCATTGATCGTGCGCCATATGGATGTGGCCTCTTGCTCAATGGTCGGGATACTCACCGCGATATGTGCCTCAGAGCGAGGAGACGAGCAGGAAAGGGAGGCAAGGAAAGCAATCGTGATTAAGGTAAAATTCAGCAAGCGCATCATGTATTTGTCAAGATAGTTAGGTAGAAATGGGCTGGGGCTTTATTTCGTTATTTGATCTGGTCAAAAATATGCCCATTACTCTTTGCATATTCTTCAATGGATTCGAGTCCTAGTTTCGCCCTTCGAGCGTTTACATGCTCAACATCTTCGATAGGATGGATTCTGTTCTTCTTCGCTTTGCTGTCCCAGTTAGTCTGCGTTCCATAGATTTGGCGTTTATTATTATTCATCAAAACGCGATCCTCCAAAAAGGCAAGGTGCCAGCCTTCCGATTCGCCCTCCTCAACCGATGCCTTCAATAAAGGCAAATACTTTTCTTGAATTGGAAGCTCAGCATGCTGAATGATGAGCCAAATAGCCTGATTAGCCTTGTCGCCAACCCGGCTCTTTCCTACCCATCCATGCGCTTCCAAAATCGCTACAACGCCATTGATACATAACGAATCCTGACGATGGAGCAGCCTCCAAATGAAAGCATATTCCTCTGAGTCTCGACCGAATCGCTCGATGGCATCCGGCAACAGAAAGCGAAGTGTTTGATCTTCTACGGAGAGTATTTCTAGCTTTCTTTTTAATAGTGAATCGACAGGCTCTTTTGAAGTTAAGGTTGCTTCTAGTTCAGGGAATTTTTTTTGCGTTTCAGATTGCTCACAACTAATTGAAAGGAAGAAGATAATCAGGATAGAAAGTATAAAGCGCATGTGTAGGGAGTAAATAATTGAATAAGTCTATTGTGAAAGGGCTTTTATTTCTGGCTTTAGTCGAAAAATAATGATTGATCCAACAAGAAGGCCGACTATGGAAAAGATCAAATCATTGGGGTCATACACATTATTTCCACCTAAGTTATGGATCTTCAATTCCTGAGTAATTACATAAATGGCCGCAAGTAAAATGGCAATTATGTATACCAATCGATGTTTGATGCTGAATCCTTTATTAAGATAAATCCCAAATCCTGTCAATGTTAAAACTCCGATTACACCCTCGCAAAAATTAGGGAAGGACAATAGAAATAATTTACATAATTCCGGTGAGTCACCTGCCAAAATGTAGGACCTAATCCATTTGAAAAAGACAAATAGAATCAAGACTGCAATTTGGATTCGTACCATTTTACGGATGTCTTCCATTTGCTCATTTTTAGTCGAAACGATTACCTTTTATAAAGGTGATATCTGCAATATACACGCATTATAAGAGAGGTGGGATTGTGCCTTTGGCACTGTTCCCTTCGGCTACGCTCAAGGAATGGTTGGGGTGGCTATGACGGTGGCTGAGCGGAGCCGAAGCCACCTGGGATTGTGCCTTTAGCACTGTTCCCTTCGGCTCCGCTCAGGGAACGGTTCGTGGTGGCTGAGCGGAGCCGAAGCCACCATCGCCACTTTCATAATGCTCATGGCTTGTCTCATTAAGACACTTGGCTAATTCATGCAATGTTTCAGGCATTTCGTGGATAAGTGCCTCTTTCTTTTTTCTGGTCCATCCCTGAACTTGCTTTTCTCGCTTAAAGGCATCAGCAATCCGCTGAAACGCTTCTATATATACCAGCTGAACTGGAAGTCGTTTCCGTGTATGGTTAGCACCTTCACCATTTTGGTGTTGTTGTAAACGGAGGTCTAAATCGTTAGTACTACCAGTATAATAGCTCCCGTCTGCGCATAACAAAATATACATCCAACCCTTTTTCATAAATGCTCCTTTAGTACATTCCTTATGCAAAGATAAGCCATAGCTTAGTTCCCTTTATGACGGTGGCTGAGCGGAGCCGAAGCCACCTTATATTGTGCCTTTGGCACTGTTCCCTTCGGCTCCGCTCAGGGAACGGTTCGTGGTGGCTGAGCGGAGCCGAAGCCACCTGGGATTG
>JBGCFB010000375.1:0-5848 GCA_045106685.1 Bacteroidia bacterium
TTACTGGTCCCAATGAGAAAATTTTCTCCATTCATCACCTCTATATAAAGCCGATGCGTTCCTGTGGAGTATTCAGTACGATTCTCAGTTTCAGGAGGAATGCCCCATCTTTGTGAAAAGCTATATTCACAAACCCAAATATTGACAACCTCTTCCCATTCAAAAAATCGATCCACCAAAAAAGGAACTCGTATCCGAATGCCCTTTTCGTCGATGTCTGTTTTAAGGCGAAATTTCCATAAAATGAGTCCTAATATTAGAGCTGGCATTCCGATCATAAGCCAGCCTGCATAACCATCATTTGTAAGATTGGGCTCACCTATAGCTTTCTGGTATAAGCCATAGACTAATGTAAGGCTTAAGCCTATTTTCAATAGCCACATCCACCATGGATTGTATTTTTGTGTTTCGTGGAAGGTGGTCATGATGGCTAGGTCTAAATGGATTCTAGTTTTACGTCGATTTTTCTTTGAACAAAACTAAGGTCGAAAAAGTCAAGATGTCTCGCCAGCTTCGCGGCTCGACATGACACCCTTTTGGGGTGCTTTCACTCAACTTCCAAATAAAGTTTTTGTCGATCAAGTATTATTTCCGCAAATAGAATGAAGTAAGTGTTCATTCTCTATTTCAGATACAAAAGTCCAATCTGGATTAACCCTATTAATTAAGGCTTCCTTCTTCTCTCTACTCCACCTTTTAAGTTCCTTTTCCCTTGATATGCCCACATTTACATCCCTAAACCACTCATAATATACAAGGTTATAGCAATGATACTTTCCAGCAAAAGTCGATGGATTACCCTTATTTTCTCTGTGTTCAAAGACTCGCCTTAATAGGTTATTTGTAAAACCAATATACACCACTTCCTTCGCTGGATTTGTGACAATATAGACGTAGTAGTTATGGTATATTTTGGGCATAATCTATCTCATTGAAAAGGTTATTACACCAAAAAGGAAGCAGTCGTAAAAGTCAAGATTCCTCCTCAGCTACGCGAGTCGGAATGACAAAAGTAGTTTTGGTCGCTATATTTTTCATCAATAAATGATTGTCATATCGAGCCGCGAAGCTGGCGAGATATCTTGACTTTACCGACTTATTTGCTGTAAGCTCCCCCCTTTACAACGGAATATTCCCGTGCTTCTTCTTCGGCAGGACTCGGACCTTATTCTCCAGCATGGCGAAGGCGCGGATAAGCTTCTTGCGCGTATCTTCAGGGACAATGACCTCATCGACGAAGCCGCGAGCGGCAGCTTTGTACGGATTGGCGAAGGCCTCGGTGTACTCGTCTACTTTTTCCTGAAGCTTGGCTTCCGGGTCTTCAGCTGCTTTGATTTCACCTTTGAAGATGATCTCGGCTGCGCCTTTGGCGCCCATCACAGCGATCTCGGCAGTAGGCCATGCGTAGTTCATGTCCGCACCGATGTGCTTTGAGTTCATCACGTCGTAAGCGCCGCCGTAAGCCTTGCGGGTAATAACCGTGATCCGAGGCACAGTCGCTTCTGAAAATGCGTACAAAAGCTTGGCACCATTTGTAATAATACCGTTCCACTCCTGATCAGTTCCTGGCAAGAAGCCCGGCACATCTTCCAACACCAACAATGGAATATTAAAGCAATCGCAGAAGCGCACAAAGCGCGCGGCTTTGGTAGAAGCGTTGATGTCGAGCACGCCGGCAAGTACTGCTGGCTGATTCGCCACGATGCCGATGCTGCGCCCATCCAGACGAGCAAAACCTACCACGATATTATCGCCAAAGTCCTTATGCACTTCCATAAAGGAAGACTTATCGCAGACCAGGTCAATCACATCCTTAATATCATAAGGTTGATTGGGATTTTCAGGTACGATATCATTCAACTCTGGAATGGCAACGTGTGTATCAGGATTGGAGGCAAGGCGTGGCGCCTCGTCTTCGCAGTTTTGCGGCATGTAGGAAAGCAGCTGCTTGATTTGCTCAATGGCTACCACTTCATTAGGAGCGGTAAAGTGCGTAACGCCGCTTTTGCTTGCATGCGTCATGGCACCGCCCAATTCCTCTGCGGTTACTTCTTCGTGCGTAACGGTCTTGACCACATTGGGTCCGGTAACAAACATGTATGAAGTACCTTCCACCATGAGGGTGAAGTCGGTCATGGCAGGTGAGTAGACCGCGCCACCGGCGCATGGGCCGAGGATGGCTGAAATCTGAGGAACAACGCCTGAACTCATGACATTTTTATAAAAAATATCAGCATAACCTCCCAACGAAACCACACCTTCCTGAATACGCGCTCCGCCCGAATCGTTAAGGCCAATAACAGGTGCGCCGTTCTCCATGGCGAGGTCCATGATCTTGCATATTTTCTCCGCAAATGTCTCACTCAACGAACCACCAAAAACGGTAAAGTCCTGACTGAAGACATACACGATACGGCCGTTGATCGTGCCATATCCTGTCACGACACCATCGCCCAAAATCTTCTGCTTGTCGAGGCCAAATTGTGTAGAACGATGGGTGACAAACTTGCCGATTTCCTCAAAGGATCCTTCGTCCATCAGCAGGTCGATTCGCTCACGCGCAGTGAGCTTGCCTTTTTTGTGTTGGCTATCGATTCGACGCTGACCTCCTCCGAGGAGCGCTTCTTCATTGAGTTGGCGGAGTTTGTCAAATTTGTTCATGGCGGCAAAAATAGGATTCTTTTTTATGAATAAAGATTATCAAGGTTTCTTTTGTATTGAGCATTGCCACGAATGGGTTGCTGCCACCTCTGTCAGCGCTTCACCAGTATGCTTAAAGCGCTGACAGAGGTTAGCAACCGTTTCGGAAATAACCGTGATAATCACTAATGTGAATCAATTTTAAATCTGAATAAAAATTGAATTCTTCTAGCAAAAAGGTGAAATTCGCTTCCCAGTTTTAAAAACCCATGAAAAGCCAACACTATTTCCAGGTTAACCTGGGAGGGATGATCGAAATCCTGTCCAATAACCTATATTCTGAGAAAAAAGTTTTTATCCGTGAATTGTTGCAAAATGCGACGGACGCTATTCGCATGCGCGAATTGGAGGAGGAAGGCTTTAGAGGAAAAGTAACACTCGATCTTATTCCAGGAAGCGAAGAGCAGGCTCCGGTCATTATGATGGAAGATAATGGCATTGGTTTGAATGAAGACGAAATCCACCGCTTTCTTGCCAGTATCGGTTCTTCTATAAAACGTGAAAGCGCAGTGACCTTTGAGCGAAAAGACTTTATCGGTCAGTTTGGTATCGGCTTGCTTTCTTGTTTTATGGTGACTGACGAAATAGTGGTTATCACACGATCGGCGCGAGGCGGTCCTGGTTTCGAATGGATCGACAAAGCCGATGGTTCCTATGACATCCGCCAATTAGACTCAGACGATATTCGCCCTGGCACCAAAGTGTACCTCAAGGCATTGAAGAAGCCGGAAATTCTGGAGGAATTTTTTAGTAGTAAAGAAGACCTCAAAAAGCTGGTCCGTCACTATGGCGACCTCCTGCCCTACCCGATTTTGCTGGAAGGTGATGACATGCCGATCAATCGCATGGCGGTTCCTTTCGGTCCTGATTCGGATCGTGAGTCCCTGTTGGAATTTGGACGTGAAGTATATGAGGTCGATTTCCTCGATGCGATTCCTTTGCAAAGCTCCGATGGTGAAACTACAGGCGTCGCCTTTGTGCTGCCTTACCAGCAACGCTTCTCTGCCAAACAGGCCCACCGCGTATATCTGCGACGTATGTTAGTGGCTGACAAAGCGCAGGACATTCTTCCTGGTTGGGCTGTTTTTGTAAAATGTATCATCAATAGCAACACGCTCCGCCCGACGGCCTCGCGTGAATCCTTCTATGAAGATGAGGCCTTGCGCGAAACGCGCGAGTCGCTTGGCTTGCAAATCGAAGCCTATTTGACCAAAATCGCCGACAAGTCACCCCACAGAATGAAAGAACTGCTCTCCGTTCATGGAGACAGCATCAAGCTGCTCGCGGTTGAGAATGACAGCTTTTTCAAAGTGGTGATCGATGCCTTGCATTTCCAAACCAATTTTGGTGACCTGACCATTCCGGAATATCTGACTTTCGATGATTCGATCAGACACATGGTCAATCTTGACACCTTTCGTCAGGTAGCACCTATCGCGGCTGCGCATAAAAAACCGCTGATCAATTCGGCATATACCTACGATGCGCGGCTTTTGAATAAGCTCAAACAGCTCTATCCGGATCGACAAGTTCAGCAGGTAAGTGCTGGTGATTTCCTACAAGATTTTGATACGTTGTCACCAGAAGAGGAAGTGATCTGTGAAGGCTTGGTTCATGATGGAAATGAAGCCCTCAAAGCATTTAACTGCAAGCTTACCGTTCGTAATTATGATCCTGAAGAATTGTATGTAGTCTACTATGCCAATGACATGATGGACTTGTTTCGCGATAGCAGTCACAATGTCGACATGGGTGGAATCTGGGGTCATATTATGTCGGATTTTGCGGAGGAAGCGGAACAACGCGCTGATGCGCATTTGGTACTAAACTATAAAAACGCACTTGTACAGAAGCTGGCGGCCTTTACAGATTCAGCGCGGCGCAAACACTTTGTAAGCATCTTATATGTACAGGCGCTTATGCAGGGGCATTTCCCGCTCCAAAAAGCAGAACTGGAGATCATGGAAAAGGGCCTTTCTGATTTACTTGAAATCGCGATGAGCTAAAATAATCACCTATTGAATATTCATTGCAAAGCTTCGGAGAAGCTTCATCTTGGTAGCTTACAATAGGCATTTTTCTTCGCTTCGGAGAAGCGACATCTAAAAGGTGCCGCTTCTCCGAAGCAGATTATGCACCTGCAAAACATGCTACCAAGTTTGTGCTTCTCTGAAGCACGGTTGCCCTTGGCAATAGGCATAAAAAGCATATTTTTACAATTCACCAGAAAACCTATTAACCACAACACACCCATGAATTTCACCACAGAATTTGATAACCTGATAGAGGAAGCTGAGAAGTTTGAAGATGGGCAAAAGGAAAAATCCCGCATCCTGGAGCGCGCTATTAAGCTTGCTCAGGAGCATAAAGACCGCGAACGCGAGTTTGATGCAAAACTTGATTACATCAAAAGCACCGTTTACGCCAGTGAAATAGACAAGGCGCTGGCGACTTTTCCCTGGTTGCTGAACTATATTGATGAGCAGGAAAAGAATAAAGGAGAAGATGGGGTTAGTTTCCATTTTTTCTATGGAAGCCCCAAGGATCATGTGCTGTGGATGTACAAGTGGGTGCTGAGTGATTTGCCGTATTATCCTAATATTTCGAAGGAAAAGATCGATGCCGCACTGGCTGATATGGCGCGTCGCTACCAACAGGAAGGGCACGGCGATCTTACGGTAAAGGAGTATGAACTTATTCTCGCACGAGAAATGGGTCACCGCGCGAAAGCCAACGAAATCTGGGCCTACCTAAAAGCAAATAAGGACAAGTCCAGCGACATGAGCGATTGCCCGACGTGCCTGCGTCATGATGAAGTCGAGACCTATATTTTCCTCAAAGAATACGATCAAGCGATTGAGCATGCAAGACCTATTTTGGAAGGAGAAATACGCTGCTCAAGTAAGCCTTATTCGACGTATGGCCTTATGTTTCCTGTGTTCATTCATCTTGGACAATTTGATAAAGCACGACATTATTATCAAAAGTATCTGGAGGAATCGAAGAAGCCTGAGAATGAGGAAAATCCCAAGTCGAATCTTCTGCTATTCTATGCACTCACAGGCCAATTTGACAAAGGAATCGTCTACCTGGAAACATATCTTGAACAAGTGCTCAGTACGATCGAGCAAGACGATCCATTCAAGCA
>JBGCFB010000376.1:0-5000 GCA_045106685.1 Bacteroidia bacterium
CTAAATCCTCTGGATTATTTTGAGTAACTTCGCGGTCCGAAATGGCCTCCCTCGCTCTTTAAGAGGTCATTAGCCACGACTCAGACGTTTTTTTAATTATGCCAGACAACGCTTTGGAATCACTCGCTATTGATAAAGATACGCTTCTCGCTGACTACCGACTTGTGTATATGAGCCGTCAGGCTTCGCTCATGGGCCGGAAGGAAGTCCTTACCGGAAAGGCCAAGTTTGGCATCTTCGGCGACGGAAAAGAGCTCGCTCAAATAGCATTATCCAAAGTCTTCAAGCACGGCGATTTTCGTTCCGGCTACTACCGCGATCAGACCTGGGCCATGGCCACCGGCGTTCAAAACCTTGAGGTCTTTTTCGCCCAACTATACGCCGACCCAAACAACGATACCAATACGCGTGGCCGTCAGATGAACGGCCACTTTTCCAGTACCAATCTCAACCCTGATGGAAGCTGGAGAGCGCTCACTGAGCAATACAATTCCTTCACTGATGCATCGCCGACGGCCATCCAAATGCCGCGCATGGCAGGACTTGTACAAGCATCAGTCTTGTACCGTAAACTGGAGTCACTCGGCCATATGGAAGGTTTCTCCAAAGGCGGAAACGAAGTGATTTTCGGTACGATCGGAAACGCTTCCGCAGCAGAGGGCCACTTCTGGGAAACGCTTAACGCCATCGGCGTGATTGGCGGGCCGCTGGTTATGTCGATGTGGGATGATGGTTACGGTATTTCTGTACCAAATGAAATTCAGGTAACCAAGGACAACTGGAGCGAAGTGCTTGCAGGTTTCCAGCGTGAAGGCGACGGTCCTGGCTATGAGCTTTTTCAGGTGAAAGGCTGGGATTACGAAGGCTTGGTAGAGACGTACCAAAAGGCCGTAGCCATTGCCCGCGAGAAACATGTTCCTTGCCTGATCCACGTTGTGGAAGTTACTCAGCCTCAGGGACATAGCACCTCCGGTTCGCACGAGCGTTACAAAAGTAAAGACCGTCTGGCCTGGGAACAGGACCATGATTGCCTGACGAAGTTCAGGGCATATATTGTAGACAAAGGAATCATCTCAGAAGATGATCTGGCAGCGATGGAAAAAGCGGCTCGCCGCGAAGTCGCCCAAACCAAAAAGGCTGCCTATGAAGCCTACCAAAATCCGATCAAGGCCGATCTTGCTGCGCTGGTAGGATTACTAGGAAATGCTTCGCTCGTCGCAGCAGACGCCAAGCCTGTTTTGGATGCTTTGGTAGATCGCTTGACTAAGCTTACCGATCCGCTCCAAACGGATCTGTGGGAAGCGATGCATGAAGCCCAAATTGCCTTGCGTAAGGATCAGCATCTTGATGAAGTTCAGGCGCTGAATAATTGGAAAAATCAGGCCGAAGCCAGAATGGCGGAAGTCTTTAATACACACTTATATAGCGAGAATAGCGACTCCGCACTCGCCGTTTCGGAGAATCCAGCAAGCTTCGATGCTGATGCCGAGGAACTTCCCGGATTTCAGATTTTGAACCGCTGCTTTGACGCGATTTTTGAACGCGACCCGCGTGCAGTCGCCTTCGGCGAAGACGTAGGATTTTTGGGCGATGTGAACCAGGGTTTTGCTGGCTTGCAAGTCAAGTACGGCGAAGACCGCATTTTTGACACAGGTATTCGCGAAGCAACGATTATGGGACAAGCGATTGGTCTGGCTGCGCGCGGCCTGCGGCCTATCGCCGAGATTCAATACCTCGATTATTTCCTCTACGGTCTTCAGCTTCTGTCTGACGACCTTGCCAGCCTGCGTTATCGCAGTGCTAATACACAAAAGGCTCCGGCCATTATTCGCACACGTGGTCACCGCCTTGAAGGCGTTTGGCACAGTGGCTCACCGCTCGGCATGATGATCAACGCGCTGCGCGGGATGCATATCCTCGTGCCGCGTAACATGGTGCAAGCAGCTGGTTTTTACAACACGCTTTTCCAATCAGAAGAGCCTGCCGTGGTGATCGAAGTGCTCAATGGTTATCGCCTCAAAGAGCGCTGTCCGAGCAATCTCGATACCTTCACAGTGCCTCTCGGTGTGCCAGAAACTTTGCAGGAAGGCAATGATCTTACGCTTGTGACTTATGGCGCTTGTTGCCACATTGCACAGACTGCGGCCAACCAGTTATCTGAGCTTGGTGTGAGCGTAGAAATTATAGATGTACAGAGTTTGCTGCCGTTTGATGTGAATCACCACATTGTCGAATCGCTCAAAAAGACCAATCGTCTGCTCGTACTTGACGAAGACGTACCGGGAGGAGCTTCGGCATATATTCTTCAGGAGATTTTGGAGACGCAAAACGGTTATTATCATCTCGATAGCCCGCCAGTTACACTTACTTCAAAAGCGCATCGTCCTGCATTTGGCACCGATGGAGATTACTTCTCCAAGCCTCAGGTAGAGCATGTTGTTAAGGCTGCTTACGGATTGATGCATGATGCTGATCCGACGCAATATCCTGTGTTTTGGTAAAACCAAACTTCTCCAATCGCTGATCTGGGCTGTTTATTCAAAAAATTGAAATAAAAATAACGCTTTAGTATCTTTAATCACTGTTTTTGCCAGCCAAGTTGCTGGTGGCTGAGCGGAGCCGAAGCCACAACGGCAATAAAATCTGTCGATTTTTGGTTGAAAGGCCTTCGACTCCGCTCAGGCCACAAAATGGTTTTTGTTGGTTTTGGGTCATTTAAGAAGAGAAAAGGCCGTTTTTTATTGCGAAATAGTGAATGAATAGCCCTAATCGTCATTCTGCAATTGGTTTCCCCATCAAGCTTTTCTCCTAATAATCCATTTCCCAGCCAATAGACCGCGGAAGTACGCACGCTGCAAGTCAGAAGCAAACCAGCTTTTTAGCAAAAACCATAGCATAGAAAAAGGGCGACGATTGCCTTTTGCCTGCATCGCTTTTAGAAAAAATCCCTGAGACTTTTCCAGGTTTTCTTTGCGATGATTGCCGTCTTTTATGCGTTGCAAAAGTTCATCTTCGGAGAACTGATCACTGCCGTTTTGGGCGCGCTGCGCATGCATTTCCCGAATGTATTCCACGCACACACGCTGCACATAGGTGCGTTTGTTGGTGATGCTGTTAGGATTCATACGGTAGTACAGAAGTGGCTCTTGAAGATTGGAAAGCGAATAGCCTGCATCGAGCAGGCGATAAGCCATGTCATAATCCTGCGCTGCAGGAAATGGACGATAACCACCCATTTTATCAAATACTTCTTTTCTCCCAAACCAGGTCGGATGCGATAAAACGGTTCGGTATGGGATGAGGTCTTTGAGCAAATCAGCTTTATCGAAAAAGCGACTTTGTCCTATGCCTTCTCCAACTTCGTTGATACGTGAAGTCCAGGCTCCGCTAAGCGCGATTTCTGGGTTCGCTTCCATAAAGGCAAACTGCTTCTCAAGGCGGTCAGGAAATGCGATATCATCACCATCCATGCGCGCGATATAGCGTCCTTGTGCGGCCTCCAGCCCACGGTTAAGCGAACGGGCTAATCCGCGATTCTCGGCATTAGGAAAAACTTTCACACGGCGGTCCTGAACTGCATATTGAGCTACAACATCCCGAAGTGCATCATTGGTTGGGTCATCCAAAATAAGCAGTAACTCAAAATCCCTAAATGTCTGACGAAGGATGCTATCTATCGCTTTTCGCAACCAATCTTCTGGTTCGCGATAAACAGCCATGATGACGGAAACCTGCATAGTGTGATTAGCTGATTAATAATTAGCTGATTTGATGATGAATGATTAGCTAATTACCTCATCAGCTAATCCTCAAATTATCAAATAATCTAATTCTCAAGAGAGTCAATCGCCACTTCAAGCATCTTGGCGTCGTATTGATTCTGAAGCTCAATTACATCTTTAGAGCGGCGATCCTTGTTAGGAAATACTGAAACTTTGACTCCCAGCATCTTGCGGAAATGTGCCGGATTAGTTTGGATTGCAGTGATGAGGTCGCTGGTTTGGGCGGTAACTGATTCAAGCGATTCGTATAGCGATTCGTCGTTGATCAGTTTGCCAAGGCTGCCGTTCGGACTGTTGACTTTGTCGAGGACACTACTGAGGTTGCTTACTGCGCTATTGGCGCCTTCGGCGAGGGTCTTGATATTTCCTGATGCTGCTGCGAGCGAGTCGGTTAGTGTCTTTAGATTGGTGACAGAGCCACTCAGGCCATCCTTTTGGCTAGCTACTTCTGCCATGATGGTGTTTGTATTGTCAGCGAGTTTTGAAAAATTAGTGGCCGTTTTTGTAAGCTCTTTCATCAAAAGCTCCGTCCTGTTTGTAGTGGCTTCGAGGTTCTTTACGATACCATCCAGCTTGCTGGGTTGACCTTCTTCTCCGCCAAGTGATTGATTGAGCTTTTTTCCTAAATCGCTTAGCTCTTTACTCAGCTTCGTGAGATTATCTACTAGCTCTGATTCCGTCACTTTTGAAGTAATATCTTCAATCATTCCTGGTTCAATATCCGAGGAGATCGTTTGGCCTTCCTCTAATAACTGAGAGCTTTTTCCAGAAACGATTTTGATCCCCATTTCACCCAAAATACTGATACTATAAATTTCAGCGCGCGAATCAGCAGGCAGCATCCGATAAGGGTCAAGTGAAAACTCCACTTTTACCGAATCGCCGACCAGTTCCATGTTGTCAATCCGGCCTACTTTGACCCCTTTTATTTTGACTGGGTTGCCTGGGATAAGTCCTTCAGCATTTGAATACATGGCTTTCAGGGTCAGCTTGGTACCAAATAGCGAACTGCCCTTGAGATAGCTCATTCCGATAATGAAAGCGGCGATCGCGAGAATGGCAAAAATGCCAAATTTAACTTCGTTAGATATTTTCAAAATACTGGATTTGGATGAATGGGCCGAAAGTTACAAAAAAAGCATGGGCAGCTTGTCTTACTTTTACAGCATGAATATAAGCTATTGGGAGCAGGATATTTTCTTGAAACGTGCCGATGTC
>JBGCFB010000377.1:0-3482 GCA_045106685.1 Bacteroidia bacterium
GAATGTTGCCCAGCTCAATGACCAAACGTCTTGCTCATGCATTCAATGATTATTGCTTGCTGTAACCGTACACCGGCCGTTCGCTGCGGCCTACACGAACTGGTAAGATGCGGACAAAGGGTGAATTCGCTGCGGCTGCGCTCATGGCCGCTTTCGGATTTGATCAAGAACGCATAGGCAAGATTTTGGTCGAGAAACCTATCTGTTCAAACAGACTCCATACTCTACACAACCCGCCTAGCGTACTGAACCTAATTTCCAAAAGGTAGGTTTCTAGCCTCAAGAGCTGAAAAATCCTTCAAGAATTCACTCCAGCCGTAATTTTGATCCAAATACGAAAACTGTTTCAGTTCAAAGTAGTTTTTAGCGGGCATAAATGATTGCGCGATTTCTAGAGCAATTTCCTTTGCTGCCACAGCATCTATTTCTTTGGAAAGCTCAACGTCCCATACACCATCAGTTTCTGTTGGCCTGATTCCGTGCGCGCCCTGTGTTTGATACATGCTATCAAAATACTTCGCCCTTTCTCCTATGCCATAAACGACGACTGGATATGTGGATACGCCAAAGATCGAGGTTTTGTTTTCTTTTAGAAATAGTCGTGTTTCGCTTACTGTCTTTCGTGTTTCGCCAGGATACAATAAAATATTAACTTTCGCTTTGACGCCATATTTTTCGCAAGCGGCTAGGATTTCTGTAGCTTTATGTAAATATTTGATTGGGTCTTTTGATTTTCCCATATTCAGTATCTGGCTTGGCGCGGCAGACTCCAAACCTAAATCTAATATGCAAAGTCCAGAAGCTGCCAATCCCGCTATTTTGGCGACGTCAAGAACATCCACTCGCGACTCTGTGCGCCACTTAAAGGACATACCTCTGCGATTGTACTCTTTCGAGAATGCTTGTACCCAACTCGTGCTCGGTGCGAACATGGAGCTTTCAAAATAAAAATTCCGTAAACTGCCATAGCAAGAAAGAATATTTTCGATTTCGTTTAGCAATTTGTCGGGCTGCTTCATTGGAGTAAGACGCTCGTTTGCTTCCTCGCAAAATGCACAACCAAGTCCACACCCGCGTGAAACTTCAACACTGGGCTGAAAGGCATGACGATCCATAAGAAGGTTATAGTTAAGCTGAGATGAAGAAGTTCTTGCGTCTTCAGTAGATGAAGAGAACCACGACGTTTTCCAGCGGGCGACTTTTAATTCGCCCATTCCCTTGTGCAGTGTAACGTTACGCGGAAACTGACTTGCAACATACTCCCAGTTTTGGTCGATTACCCACCGGCCTCCAATATGAATTTCGAGCTTATTATTGCCAGAAAATAGTAAGTTTACTAAATTTTTCGCCCACTTTACGGCGTAAAAGCTTGGTAATGACAACAACACAATTTTAGCTTCCCTAATTTCTGGATAATTAGATAGAAATTTGGATGCCGTATCGAAGTTTCCATGATAGACGGGGACGTCTTCGTTAAACGCAGATGCTAAACCTAGTAACCCATAATTCAGGTACCGATGCGCACGTCGAAAAGGCTCATTCCCCTTTTTAGGGGCGAGCATTCCAGCTGAAATTGCGACTACTTTATGCATGAATACTCTTAATCATAAATTCTGTCCGCCGATCTATTGATAAACCAGGCATAATCCAGGGATCAATTTTGCATTCCATCAAGATGTCTTTCAACACGTCTTCAAAATTTCGATGGTACTCAGGGTTAGTGTGGCGGAATCCATCATTTTCAAGTTCAAGAAAATCAGTCGGAAATAGGAAATGCATATTATAAGTTTTTATTTTTTCCTTACATAACTGATCAATAATGAAATTCTCCTCGTCGCTTGCTGTTTCCTCACAGTGGATGCGCCAATACGCAAGGCAGTCAGCATACGAGCGCTCTACGATGTAGTTGTCAGCGGAAGCTTCAAAAGCTACCTTTCGCGACAAGTACATGGTCTGGAACACTCGGTAACCTGAAGAGGATATGTTGTTAGCTAACCCTAAACCAAGTGACGAAAGCAGACTCCTACTGTCTACTGAAACTATCGAAAGACCATTGGTTACCCCAAACTCTGATCGGACCAACTTATTAGCTACACTTGTTTTTCCTGTTCCGCTGGCACCGGTAAACGCAATCTTCATGACGGCGGTCTCGAAAGACGGGAATGTGCCTTTATGCTTTCAAAATAGGAGTAAAATGCCTGACCAATCTGTGATGCAACTGCGATCTTCAAGTACGGCGTTCGGGTGTTGTCTTTGGAAATTGCGGTGAATGGAAACACGTATATGATGTCATCTACGACCATTGCAGAAACGTAACCTGCTACAGATACAAGCTTTATAGAAATATCTACGTCTGATTTGCTGATTTCAGCCAAAGTGTCCGTCACACGGTTGGCAACCCGAGTAGAATTGTCTGCCATGAGACCTGCATCGCGCGTAATGTCGTAAAGCTGAACCTGCGAAAAGTTCGTAATTTCTTCAGCCTCACCAATAGAAATTGTAGTTTTAGGGTCGATGAAACAGATGCAAATATCAAGCGCCGGAATACGTTTCTTCTTGGCTATTAGGCCCGGAAGGTGTTCCGATAAGAATTCACCATTAGAAATACCAAATGCCCAAACTCGATGCTTTGCCGAAGCAATCGCTTTACCATAGTCAAGATTGGCGGCATCGCTCCCTTTCTGGCTGAAAAAGTCCTTAATCCCTAAGGTGTCCTCGTAAAATTTTAGTCGTTGGTGATTTCGACTTACCGTTTCATCGAACATCCATCGCAGTGTCTCGGAAAGAGAGAAAAATACTCCGGACGCGCTTAGCGAGCCGAGCGTACCAATCCAAACGCTGGTTGGTATACCCAGCGCAGAGTGATTAGGATTCTGTGAAAGACTATTAACGGCTATTACCGTCATCCATCCGCAACTGACTGCGATTAAAAGTCCGACGAGAAGATATATGACACGGCTAGCTTTGCTCATTCGGGATCCTTGATACTAAGCGTCAGTATGACGTTGCACTGTGCCCGCTTGGGTTGCAGGCGCGGTGTACTGTAAGATTCATAGCTTCTCCACAGAATTATTAATTAATGCCATTTTGAGCTGACCTACAACCCCACTGTCCGCGCAGATGGAGATTGATCTAATGATTTCTCAGGAACACAGGCTTCATGCCAGAATTGGACTTGGTAAAACTGCTCGTTTTTCACTGCCCTTATATAACTTATATCAAGTAAACGACCGTTAATTTGATATACCGCCATACCGAAAGCTGCCATTCGTGCTGCTTGCAGCATCGGTCAAAGTGGGCTCGGAGCGGACCTTAGCTGCGTGTGTCCCTAAGGTCTGCTACGAGCCCAATGGGTGAATCCATGTTTTGTGCTGCGTGCGCTCGCGGCGGTGGAAATGCCGCACAAGCGAGACAAATCGTGCAGCCGCGCGGCATGAATACCTGCCATTCGCGCAGAGCGCAGTGAGGATCAGCGGTCGAAT
>JBGCFB010000378.1:0-3802 GCA_045106685.1 Bacteroidia bacterium
AAGCCATGGCAGGTATACATGGATGGGAACATGTTGGGCGAAATTGAGGTGCGGGACGGTCTGTATGAACTTTTCCCAAACAAGCAACAAATCACTGTCTTGCATAATGATACCCTGCGCCATCTCGCGCATGATGGCGACACGATTACGCATCCTATAGGAGAGGCTATTCTGAACAAGGAAGACCTTCCCAAAAAAAGCGACATATTCTGGGAAAGATCCGGAGCGCTTTGGTACCAGGTTGACAATGAAATTCTCCGCCTCGATCTTCATAAAAAGCGCTTTAAGCAGCAGCTAGCTGACCAAGGGCCTAACAGATGGAGCACCATGAACCGCGGAATCGGTATCGGGCCAGACAGCACGCTTTATGTGGGCACTCAGCAATCACTTTTTGTCAAAAAACCTGGAAAGGCCTTTAAACGCATCAATAGTTTTGGAAAGGGCAAATGGCAAAGTGGAATCCTGGGGCTTTGCATCGCGAACGATCGTCTGTGGCTTGGGATAGAAGATAATAGTCTATGGAGCTACGATCTTACGGTTTCTGACGGAATACAATATCACTTTGCCAATAAATCAATCAAGAAAAGACTCATTTGGACGCCGCACCAAACTTCTAATGGAGATATTTGGGTAGGAGCTGGCGAAGGTCTTATGAAATTGGATTCGGATTCTCAGATGCTCTACCCTTTCAAGTCCTTAAATGGCTTTGAGAGTTTGGCGAAAGCGTCTGTTTTTCATTTTTTTCCTCATGAAAAAGGCACCTGGCTATGTACTTCATCGGGCTTATTTTTAGTTGATCTAGAAAAAGAAAAAGTGCTGGCCCGATACTGCGATACCTGCAAAGGAGAATTTTTTATTCCGGCTAAAGTCATCGCGCATATGCATGAAGATGAGGATGGCATATTTTGGCTAGCCACCAAAGGGCAAGGCCTTATTCGCTGGAATCCAGCGACCAAAGAGCATGAATCATTCACCTCCCAGTCAACGGGCATTTCTCATAATGTTCTCTATGCAGTATATGAGGATAGCCTGAACAGGCTTTGGCTTCCAAGTGACCGTGGCCTCAATTGCCTTGACAAGGCGCGTGGAACTTGCACCATTTATCTCAAAGAAGACGGTCTTCCGCATAATGAGTTTAATACCATTTCGCATTATAAAAGTGATGATGGCAAACTCTACTTTGGTACTCAAAATGGTTTCATAAGCTTTTTCCCAAACACCATTGGCACAGAAATTTCTTCGGCTACATTATATCTGTTGTCGTGTTTTAGGATAAATAAGCAAACAGAAACGGAAGCCAATATCACAGCAGATGTTCTCCAGCAAAATGTCGTTGAATGGCACCCGGAGGATAAAGCGATCCATTTCAATATGGCCTTGCTGGATTTTGACAAAAAAGGAACCAAGGATTACAGCTATATGGTTGAAGGGTTTCACACGGATTGGATTAGTAGCCAAAGCACTGAAATCCAGATTGGTGGCCTTCCATATGGCAATTATACGCTTCGATTTCGGGCAAAAACAGAACGCAGTAATGAGTGGGTGGAATATGAAAAACAACTACAATTGGTTGTTAATCGGCCTTTTTATCTTCAATCCTGGTTTCTGCTACTCGCATTCCTTCTGCTTGCGCTGAGTATATTCATCGGCGTCCGTTACAATACGCGGCGCCTGCGCCGCAGGCAAGTCGAGCTGGAAACGATCGTAGAAGAACGTACTTCCGAAATACAAAAACAGGCGGAAGAACTCCGCGTGCTCGATCAGGCAAAGTCGCGCTTTTTCGCCAATATCTCACACGAACTACGAACACCGCTCACCCTCATGCTTACACCCATTTCCATCATTTTGGATAAGCAGCATGTCAAAGCTGACAATACGACTTCCTCGCAGTTACAGACGATGGAGCGCAACGGAAAGAGCCTGCTTAATCTGATAAACGAAATACTTGACTTGTCGAAGATGGAAGCGCGCAAAATGGAGCTTTCTGTACGCCATACTCATTTCGAAAGCTTTTTGGAAAAGGTCACCAAACCTTTTGAACAGCTGTTATCCTCACGCAATATTCAGTTCATCTACGACTCGAATATTCCTGATAATAAGCATGCCTGGATTGATAGAAAGAAGCTTGAAAAGGTATTGAATAACTTCCTGAGTAATGCAGCAAAGTATACGCAAAGTGGTGGTAAAATAAGCCTGATCGTTCGCTATGCCGAAGGGAACATGACCTTCGAAGTTCATGACTCAGGTAGCGGTATTCATCCCGATGATCTTCCGCATGTGTACGAACGCTATTTCCAGTCTAAAGTCGAACACAGTGAACGCCAGGGAGGAACGGGAATCGGGCTTGCGCTGGTAAAGGAAATAGCCCATTTGTTTGAAGGAAAAACCTGGGTAGAAAGTACCCTTGGAGAAGGCTCAACATTCTTTTTCTCCTGGCCTTTAAAAATGATCGAAGGGCAGCATATTGTGGAAAAGGCAGAAGCAACCTACATAGAGGAATCGCCTATCGACGCAGTTGAAGGTGACAGCACGATCCTCATTGTAGAGGACAATGAGGATATGAGAAAATTGGTTCAGGATATTCTGGAACCGCGCTATTCGGTGATTACCGCGCAAAATGGCGCACTCGGTCTCGAAACCCTCAAATCGCAGGATAATATTGATCTCATTATATCGGATGTCATGATGCCTGAGGTAGATGGATTGAGTATGATTAAGCAAATAAAAGCAACAAGTGCCTGGCAGCATATTCCGACGATTATGCTTACAGCCCTTGCCAGTGAGCACGACAAATTATCCGCACTCACAATTGGGGTGGATGACTATATCACCAAACCTTTCTCAGTTCCAGAGCTACTCGTCAGAGTCCAAAATTTGCTTTTTAATGCTCAACAAAGGAAAAAGGTAAACCAGGAAGAAGCTGCTCCACATTCTGTAGAAAAAGAATCAGTCACTACGCGCAAAGAAGTGGTGGATCAGGCACTTCTTAACAGTGTTCAAAAACTCATCGAGGACTCGCTTCCGGCATCGAAGCCTGATGCTGAAAGCCTCGCCGCAGAGGTATCGCTTAGCCCACGCCAATTAAGCAGAAAGTTAAAGCTTCTCACAGGCCTTTCTACCGCGCGCTTTATTAAAGAAGTTCAACTCAAAATAGCCAGAGAGGAACTAGAGTCGGGCAATGTTCTTAATGTGTCTGAAGTGGCGTACAAGTGCGGATTTGAGCACCCCAGCACCTTCTCGACGGTGTTTAAAAAACGGTTTGGCAAGTCGCCCAGAGAGTATCTATAGGAGTACATGAGTGCAGAGTACAGAGTGCAGAGTGCAGAATTCTGAAGTGAGTACAGAAATTCGGATTTCTCTACGCTAGATTTCACGTACTCATATCCTCCATCGCTATCACCAATTTTTCTTAATTTCAGGATATGAAAACTGTCATTATCCAGGGAAGTGCGCGCAGCGTTGGCGATACAAGTAAAATCGTAAATCTGCTGCAAGCGCAGCTTGGCTGCGAGATCATCGATCTCAATGATTATGTGATTCGTCAGTACGATTATGAGTGCATGAATTCGGATGATGATTTCATGCCACTGATACGACGGATCGTGGATGAATATGACTTGCTGGTCTTTGCTACGCCAGTGTATTGGTACTCGATGAGTGGCATTATGAAGGCCTTTTTTGACCGCATCACTGATTGCCTCGATATGGAAAAAGAAACGGGACGCAAGCTACGCGGCATGTCTATGGCCCTTGTCAGCGTGAGCAATGACGACGAGCGGTTTGATTGCCTGGTTAAGCCTTT
>JBGCFB010000379.1:0-9524 GCA_045106685.1 Bacteroidia bacterium
CCAGCGCTGAGTTCACGTGGCCTGAAAGAAGGCGATATGGACATCGTTGCAGGCTTTATCGATTCGATTATCCAAAACCCTGACGAGGCTACGATCAACCGCATTCGCGGAGAAGTAAACGAGTACATGCGCCCATTCCCGATTTTTGCATGGTAAACTCAACCGCAAAAATCATCAATGATCCGGTACACGGATTTATCGAAATCCCTGGATTTCTCAGGCCCATTATTGCGCATCCCGCTTTTCAGCGTTTGCGCCGCATCAAGCAACTGGGCCTGAGTTTTCTGGTATATCCAGGAGCGGTACATACGCGCTTTCATCATGCCCTTGGTGCCATGCACCTGATGCGTATGGCACTTGATGTCCTTCGCGGCAAAGGGACCAATATTTCCGACTTGGAATGTCGGGCGGCGCTTACAGCGATATTACTTCATGACCTTGGGCATGGGCCTTTTTCGCACACGTTGGAGTATCACATCGTGCGTGGCATGCACCATGAACAGATGAGCCTGGCCTTGATGCATAAGCTCTATCAAGACCTGGATGATCCGGCGATGCGGGAACAGATCGCGCTCGCGATTCGCATATTCACAGGTGATTACGACAGGCCTTTTTTACACCAGCTCATCTCCTCTCAGCTCGATATGGACCGCATGGATTACCTCATTCGGGACAGCTTCTTTACAGGCGTTGCAGAAGGGGTTGTGGGCCTGGATCGCATTATCAAAACACTGAGCGTGCGTAAAGATCATCTGCTGGTGGAGTCAAAAGGCATTTATTCTGTAGAGAAGTTTGTTGTGGCTCGCAGGCTGATGTACTGGCAGGTATACCTCCATCACGCTGCTTTGGTGGCTGATTTTATGTTGGGCAAAATTCTGGAACGAGCGCGCGAGTTATTTGAAAGGCAGGCGCCTTTGTGGCTCGATGATAACCTCAGCTTTTTTTTCCAAAACGACATCAACCCAGACCAGCTTGACGATACGATTCTCGATCGCTTCATTCAACTCGATGATGTAGATATTGAATATCACCTCAAACGCTGGAAGCTCAACCCCGATCCTGTAATTTCAAGCCTCTGCAAGCGCGTGCTTGATCGCCATCTTCTCAAGATAAAGCTTAAGAATAAAGCAACCAGTGAAGCCAAGATTCAAGCCCTTCGCGAAAGCGCAATGACCAAATTTGGCATTGACGAAAACGAGGTTCGCTATTTCGTTTTTGCTGGCAAAGTGAGCAATCAGGCTTACCTGAAAGAGAATCAGGAGCCTATTCTTATTCGATTTAAGAATGGTAAGGTGAAGGATTTGGCAAAAGCTTCTGATATGGCCAATATTCAGGCGCTCGCGAAGCCTGTCGTGAAGCACTATGTGTGCTGGGTGGAGTAAGGCTGGGTTTAGGAACGCAGATTATTATGATTCTTTATGATCTGAGATTGAGAACACAGATTGCTATGATTAATATGATTGGGGAAAAAGATCATAACAATCATCAAAATCCGTGAGCAGCAAAAGAAAAAATCATAATAATCCCTAAAATCAGCGAGCGAAATCACGAACATTCATTATATTAGCATTTCACTAATACCAACACCATGAATGAACAAAATTATAATCATTCCGACATCACCGGAATCGTGATTAAAGCGTATTATGCAGTCTACAATCGATTAGGCTATGGTTTTCTGGAGCGCGTGTATCATAACGCAATGCTTATCGAATTGGCAAAATATGATCTCAACGCAAAGAGTGAGTTTCCGATAGAGGTCTTTTATGAAGGTAAAAAGGTCGGTATGTACTTCGCTGACCTGATCATAAACGACTGCGTGATCGTCGAGCTAAAAGCTTCCAAAACACTCGAACTCGCTCATGAAGCGCAGCTCACCAACTACTTGCGAGCCACCTTTGTGGAAGTTGGGCTATTACTTAACTTTGGCAAAAGCGCTGAATTTAAGCGCAAAGTCCACTCCATGGCGTACAAGGAGCGCGACCTTTACCAAGAACGCAAAGCAGCTTAATGAATACGACCTGGGCGGAGCTCATTTTTCAGTACTTATTTCCTGGAGAAGCAATGCCCAAATCGATAGGGGATCGCTATCTGGCGATGCTTCACACCAAAGCAATTTCGCCAGATGAAAAAACACAAGCGCTACTGACAAAGCTGGAGAAAGCTCCATGGAAGCTCAGTTACCTAGACCACTATGCGGCTTTTTTCATGCAAGATCATCCTATTCGCGAGCTGATCTGGCTTATGATTCCCATCGCCGAAACGCATGCTGCGATGAACAAGCACTTCCTTCCTCAAAAGCGAAGTTTCACATATCTAATCAAGCTAGGTTTCAAAGGAGCGCTTGTTCCCTGGTATATGATGGGTGGTTTTGTTTTAGTAAAAATGAAAAACCTTGGGTGAGCAAACCGACATTATCGTGGTGGGCTCAGGGCCTGCTGGTGCACAGGCCTGTCAGACGCTCGTCGAAAAAGGCTGGAACGTTTTACTGGTCGATATCGGCTATCAGTCTGCCTATAAGAATGAACTTTCGGCGAGTTCCTTTTTAGACCTTCGTGAACAAGATTCACAAGCTAACCATATCCTCGGCGAGCAATATGAAGCGGTAGATTGGGGCAAAACCCAAACTGGTGCCCAGCTTACACCTGCGCGTAAGCATGTAGTTAAGGATCAGGAGGCGTATTTCCCTATGGACTCCAGTAGCTTTCAGCCGCTGGAAACAGCCGCACATGGCGGCCTTGGGGCCGCCTGGGGCGCGGGATCATGCGTATTTTCTGCCAGTGAACTGTCGCGCATGGGCCTTGAAGAAGGGCTTTTGCCTGAGCACTACCAGACAATCGCAGATAGGATCGGCCTCACCACACCAGACGCGAGCATCGCGCCGATCATGATGCATGAGGTGCAGCCTTCTGAAGCATCTATCACGATGGACGAGAATCATCAAACGCTCTGGAAGCGATATGAAGGCAAGGCTGGCAAGCTCGCTCAAAAAGGTTTTCATCTGGGAAGGCCTTCACTGGCAGCTATTACGAGCGATCGCGACGGCCGCAAGGCGCTTGCCTATGATGAGTTGGCATTTTATACCGATCGTGATCAGTCGGTGTATCGACCGGCGATGACGATCGAGGCGCTGCTTGCGAAAACGAATTTTAGATACCTGTCGAATTGCCTAGTCAAACGCTTTGACGAGGACGATAGCGGAGCAAGTATTGAGTATATCAATACAGAGAATGGCGCGCGCGAACGGGTGTCGGCAAAGCGGATTATGCTTGCTGCTGGTGCGCTGGGCTCAGCGCGCATTGTGGCGCGTTCGCGCAGCTTTTTTGATCAAAAAATCCCACTTCTGTCAAATGATTATGCCTACTATGTGTGCCTGATGCCCTCTCGGTTGGGAAAGGTAAATCGTGCGAATCGGCTTTCATTGGCACAACTCTCTCTTTTTTATCCTTATCAAAACCCAACAGATATTCCCTCGATGGGCTCTTTCTACACATACAGGTCATTGATGTTGTTTCGCAGTTTGAAGGAGGTTCCTTTAGGATTTCGCACGGCGATTCCACTGCTGCAATATCTGACTCCGGCGATGATGATTATGGGCTTGCATCACCCTGATGAGGCATCCCCTGACAAGTATTTCACATTGACAAAAGAAGACCATCCAAGCAAGGGTGATACTGCGGAGTTTCATTATGTTCAAAGCACCGCTGAGCAAGCGAAGATTGCTCAGCGTGAAAAGGCGGTGAAGCGTATGTTGGGGAAATTGGGCTGTTTTGTATTGAAAAAAGTGAAACCAACTGCCGGGGCAAGCATTCATTATGCAGGTACCATTCCGTATGGCGATGATTCCTGGGGCCTCGCCTCCGACGGACGCCTGCAAGGCAGTCGCGCCATTTATGTGGGCGATTCCGCAGGATTTCGTTTTTTGCCAGCAAAAGGGCTCACGCTCACGATCATGGCGAACGCCCATCGCACGGCTTTAGCTATCCACCAATCACTAACCAAAGCATGACGATCGGTATTACTGGCGCAAATGGGTTTATTGGGTCTGAGCTGCTCGCGCATTTCAGTACTCAGGGGCATGAGCTTATCGCTTTTGTGCGCCCTGGCGTAGCGCTCTCCATAGACGCGTCCATAGTCCAATACCAGCTAGGAGCTGAAGACGACGATGTCGCGGCGGCACTTCAGCGCTGCGACGTGCTTATCCATACTGCATACGCTAATGCGGCAAATCAACCTGATGCCAGTCGGCTCAATCGGGATGGTCTGACGTTCATACTGAAGCACCTTAAGCCCACAGGCCGGCTTGTTTTCTTATCAACAATGTCAGCGCATGAGGACGCTATTTCTGAATATGGCCAAAGCAAGCTTGAGCTTGAAGCGCTGCTTAAAGAGACGTCGCATGTCGTTTTGAAACTGGGCCTTGTACTGGGTGAGGGAGGACTATTTTTTACGATAAAAGAGGCTATCGAAAAACTGCCTTTCATTCCGCTTGTTGGAAATGGAGCTCAGCCCATTCATCTCCTTCCGATGGCCGATTTGATTACTGCGATAGATTCGATCATCAGCAATGCTCATATTAAAGGAACCTTTCTTTTGGGAAAACCTTCCTCTCAAAATCTAAAATCGGTGTATACATTGATTGGCGAAAAGTTGGGCAAAAAGCCTCGCTTTATCGGAGTGCCTTATTGGATGATGTATACAGCACTTTGGGTTTTGGAAAAGCTTCCTGGAAAGCGAGGGATCACCACCGAAAACCTCAAAGGCCTCAAGGCGCTTAAAGCTTTCGATGGTGATCCTTTATTTTTCTCCTTTGATATTTGATACTCACGTACTTTGCAGCCTATATCTATCCAAGGCACTATTCAACAGGAGCTGTGCCAGGCCCGATCGAAGATGATCTGAACCAAACCTCAGCATAACTGCCGTTCGCATACTGCTTGGCGATATCGCCATTATAGGTGGCGGCTCCGGTGCTCCACACCATGTTGGTAGAAGGTGCCTTACCATTGGTTTGGTTGTAGGCGCCTTGTTTAAAAAACTGCATTTCACCTTCGTAGGCATTGGCTTGCTCTACTCCATCACGGCCGATGACGCTGAATAAGTCCACAATTTGCTGAGGCATATCCGACGCGTTTGCATAGTCAGACTTGATTAAGTTTTTGGTAAATGTTTTCGTTTCATGGCCTTCACTTGTGAACGTGAGATACATGATCCCTTCATAAACATTGATTTCGTAGCTAAATTCTTCCCCCAGTGCGATACCGTCTGCTGGCTCGGCAGGAGCTGTCACAGAGTCGGTTCCCAACACAGACATATCATGCCCCCAAATAGCCGTTGAGAAATCCCATCTAGCGGAATTGTCGCCCTCAGTATTGATTTCGTAGTTCCAAAAAACAGAACCTTTTTCATGGCCAGGGAACTTTTTGTAGAAAATTTTAATAGGCTCATTTTCATGCCCATCTCCACTATGAATCTGACCGACAACGACAGAATAGGAGGCCGCGACTCGCGCATCGCCCGAGGTCGATACGTGCATCACTTTTAGGGTGCCGTTTAGTTTGCCGCCGGTTTTGGGAGTCCACCTTTTCTTTTGGCCTAGCTCAGTACGGGTGTTGTGCGAATTAGGAGACGTAATGCCGCCGTTTGGAGCTTTGTAGACGATCCAGTCGGTATCGTCATGCGTGGTATAAAAGTACTCCTTGTCTTCGAAGTTCACCAGGTTCTTGTGGATTTCTCCATTGCCAAGCATGATAGTCCACAGGTCAAGTGAGGAAATAATGTCGCTCGGATATTGAGTTTTACTTTCCTGAGCCTTGGTGTCCTGGGTTGTGGGCTCTGTCCCGCAGCTTACCAAAGCAGTACATAGTGCGGATAGAAAAAACAGACGAATTAGCGTGTGCATAGTTATGATATTCAGAGTTGATTTTGGAATCATTATTAAGCTTCTTTCCAAAGCTTTTGGACCATATCGAGGTCTTTTTTCATGGCATCAAAAACGACCTTTTGATCTACCGAAATTTCACGGCGACCTTTTTCTGCTCCGCCCAGTGGATATTCAAGATGGAGCGAAACCGGAGGTTTAAGACCGAATTGCTTTAGTAGTTTGAAATAGGCCGAAAAGTCAACCATTCCTTCACCGACAGGGACATTGACGATTTTCCATTTACCATCTACTTTTCCCCATTTAAAATCCTTCAATACGATTGTTTTGATATGCTTTTGGATCAGTTTTACGCCATTGGACCATCCGCGCCCCCCTTCTGCTACCGCATGCCGGATATCGTACTGCGTACCAAAGAAAGCCTGATCAGCGCTTTCCAGTATCCTTTTTACTTCCCATATCGAAGCGCCAACTTTGGTTCCTGAGTGGTTTTGGTAGCAGCCAATGATATTGTGAGTCTTATTAAGCTCGCTTAAGTGACGGACTTTTTCCCTATAGAAGTCGAGCGACTCTTCAATGGACAGGTCTTCTTTGTACTTGAACCAGTTGCTTCGGTAGTAGGAAACACCTTGAGCGGATGCTGTTTTAATAATGTCGATATCCAGCGGGTTTTCGGCATCAGCAATCGCAGTGGTAATCATCGTGCAGGTCGAGCCCGACTTGGCAATATCCTGAATCGCTACTGGGAGATCAGTTTTAACGTTTTCTGGCAGTACATGTCCTTTGGGGCGGACGGTTAAGTCCAGACCATCGAACCCTAGTTCGGCAGCAATTTGAGCCGCTTTTTTGATGTCTAAAAATTGTAAGTGCTTCGAAAAAAGGTGTACACTCAAAGGCTCATGCGCACTGTCCGGACTGAGCGCTTCGAATGTCCATGGCGATAGCGAAGACAGGATAGCTGTAGCTCCGATATTGTGTAAAAACCTTCTTCTGGAAATATGCATATTTGAAAATTGCTGATTCTTACTTACCACATTGTATGATAGCTGCCTCCCGATGGATCATCAACTTTTTGGTACGTATGCGCCCCAAAATAATCCCGCTGAGCCTGTATGAGGTTTGCAGATGAATGGGCTGTTTTAAGTCCGTGATAAAAGTTGGCGGCTTCCAATAGACAAGGGGCATGAACCTCGTTTTTGATGCAAGCAATGGCTACCGCCTGCATGGAAGCATGGTTTTTTGTGATAGTCTGTCTGATCGTATCATTCAGGAGAATCGCTTGCTCTGTTTTGAGGAGAACAACGAGTTCCTTCATCAAGTCTGATTTAATAATGCACCCTTCCGTCCATATTCTCGCGATTTCACTGAAGTCAACGTTCCAGTCATGCTGGCTGGAAACGCGTGCGATAATCGAAAAGCCTTGATGGTGATTGATGAGTCTGCTAAACTGGTATGCTTCTTTTAACTGAAGCGGAGAAACCTCGCTGGCCATGCTTTTGGCAGGAAATAGACTCGCTGCGTTTTCTCGTTTTTCTTTAAAAAAGGAAAGATATCTGGCTAAAAGTGCTGCTGGAATCATGGTCGCAGGTTCGCCGGCGCTCACAATCGAAACCGTAGCCCAGGAGCCCGTTCCTTTATTTCCGGCTTTATCCAAAATTTGATCAAGGACATAATCATCGCCATCTTTTTTCCTCAAAATATCGACGGTTATCTCAAGGAGGTAACTCCATAAGTCCTGCTTCCACGATTCAAAAATGGCGGCAATTTCCTCATTGGAACTTCCTTGCTGTTTAAGGATGGAATAACACTCTGCGAGCAGTTGCATTTCTACATACTCGATTCCATTGTGGATCATTTTTACAAAATGCCCACTACCCTGCCTACCTACATAAGCACAACACGGTTTGCCTTCCTCATCTCCTGCTGAAATGGTTTCCAGGAATTGCTGCACCTGTGCGTAGGCCGCCCTATCACCGGAAGGCATAATGGATGGCCCTTTGAGGGCTCCAGCTTCTCCACCGGAAATGCCAGCGCCGATGAAATGCATTCCGCGTTCTTTCAGGGAATCGATCCGGCGCCTGGTGTCTTCATAGTGCGAATTTCCTCCGTCAATCACCACATCTCCCGCTTCCAAAAATTCGCTGAGATTAGCCAGTACAGCATCCACTGCCGCGCCAGCATTCACCATGAGGATAATGCTGCGGGGTGTTTCCAGAGACTGGACGAAGGCCTTTAAATTATCAAAAGGGAGCGCTTGATCTAATTCAGGATGCGCACGCTGGAAATCCACCGCGACATGCTCCTCTTTTCCATCTACATGACGGTTAAATATGGAAGTCCTAAAGCCGTTTCTGGCAAGATTTCGACTGAGGCTTTTTCCCATTACTCCCAAGCCAATGACTCCAATTTCTGTCTTCATCTTAAGTCTGATTTTATTTTCTGAACAATAGCCTCGAGCGAATCTTCAATATTCACCACGAGCGCATGTGTAGGCTCTTCCAGGGCATCAAATTGTGATTGGAGCATCGCTGCCTCCATAAAGTGGCCTTCCCGGTTTTGCATCCGGTCGAATATCTGATCATAGGTTCCTTTTAGATACACCCATAATGCATCCACCGCTTTGGACTGTGTCAGTCGCTTTCTGTAAGCCTCTTTGAGGGCGGAGCATGCGATGACGCATCCAGTGTTGATATGGTCTTGCGCAATTTGGCTGAGGGCGTCCAGCCACGGCGCCCGATCATGATCGTCTAGTGGAACTCCGCGGCTCATTTTGTCAATATTTTCCGCAGGATGATGATCATCAGCATCGATAAAAGGGACTGCGATCGCCTGCGCAAGCAGCCGCCCAACGGTGGTTTTGCCTGAGCCGCTTACGCCCATGACGAAAATTACTTTATTAGTTCGCTGAGTCTTCATGAGTCTGATGTTCTAGTGCCTTCGGCACTAAGTCTTAAATCCCTAATCATGATTCTGCAATCTCATTTACATCCTCACTTTAACGCCTAAAAGCTCGATTTAGCAGGAGGGATTAGTGAATGGTAATTGGAGAATAACGATTGTAGAATTAGTGCCGAAGCCACTAGCCAAAGATATCCATCAAGCCATTTGTCATGATGATGATTGAGAATATAAAAGCGGCCCCTAAAATCACATTTGTAACGATGCGTTTTTTAGGCAAACCTGCATTTTTTCTATTCCACAAAGCAATAAATACAAGTACGACCAACGGCAGTGCGAATACATTAAAGACCTGCGTCAATATTTGACCTTTGATCGGATTCACACCAAATACCGGCACGCTCAAAGCCAGGATACTTGCGATCCCGGTGATCAGCTTGAACCTCTTGGATGTAACATCAAGTTTGCCGGAATTATAGTCTCCCAGCATCAAAGGAACAATCATCATACACGGGAAGATCGAAGACAGTCCGGCGCTTAGCGTTCCTGCAAAAAATATGCTGACAGCAAACTTGCCCGCCGCTGGCTCCAATGCTCCTGACATATCCAGAACATGGGTTATTTCGATTCCTTTTCCATGTAAACTTCCACTCGCTACTGCCATGATAGCCCCACTGATGATAAAGATTAAAACCGAGGCGATTATGGCGTCGTTTCGTTGGATTTTTGAATCAGCTTTTGTCCA
>JBGCFB010000038.1:0-15796 GCA_045106685.1 Bacteroidia bacterium
CGAAGATAAAAACCTGATAAATAAATCTTTAGACCTTCATCATGAAGGTCTAAAGAAGCATTAGAAATCATGCTAGGTCTGGAAATGCGATTACAGACTGAACCAGCCTTCAATTATATCATGGGGAAAATTTACTTTGAACAAAGTAAATATGATTCTGCGGCAGGCTACTTTAGAAAAGTTACTTTATCTAAACCCAAATCCTTAGAACCTTCATTCGCACTATTCAATGCATTATATATCCAAGAAAAAATAGATGAGGCGTTCCAGGAAATGTTCCGATTTCTTAAGCTCACAGAGAAGCCTGGCGATTATTTGATAACCTTGGAAGAACTTGCAGAGCAGATAGGTGATGCTCCAGAAGATGAAAATGACGAAAAAGTGCTCTATTTCTACGAAAAATATAAAAAGCAATAAATCAACCGGCCTAGTCGATGTATAAAAATGAAACTACCACTACTCACATTCCTTATCCTTGCCTTGGCAACCTGCCAAGCTCAGGATGCAAAAGAGTCCTCACACCTCACGGCGCTCAAGGCGGATATCGCCGATGGCACATATCCAAAAATTGAAAGCATCATCGTGGAGCGCGGTGACTCCTTGCTGGTAGAAGAATATTTCAACGGCTATGGGCCGGACAGCCTGCATGATACGCGCTCGTCGTTTAAGTCGATTACGAGTCTTCTCGCTGGCATTGCGATCGATAAAGGGCTGCTGAAATTGAACGATAGTTTGTATCGCTTTTTTCCTGAGCTAGACAACAAAAAGAAGCACATCATCACGGTTAAGGACTTGCTGGAAATGAGGTCTGGGCTCAACTGTGAGGAGTTTTATGATAAAGGTCCGGAATGTGAGCGCTATATGTGGGATCAGGATGACTGGATCGCCTACTGCCTGGGTATCAAAGTTAAGCGAAAGCCAGGTAAGAAATGGTCGTACAGTTCCAATGATCCCATGATCATGGGTGAGGTGATATCGCGGGCTAGTGGCATGTCGATCATGGAGTTTGCAAAGCTGAACCTGTTCCAGCCTTTGGGCATCGTGGATTACACCTGGACCCTCTCGCCAAAAGGGCGCGGCATGACTGCAGGCTCCTTCTATATGCGGCCTATGGACATGCTAAAGATCACACAACTGGTGGATCAGCGAGGACATTGGAATGGCAAGCAGATCGTAAGTGAAGCATGGATTGAGCAATCAACCACCTGCAATATCGTGCTCGATTTTGCATTTCTGCGCTATGCCCGCCTTGCTGATGCATACTATGAAAGCACGCGATACGGGTTTTACTGGTACCGTGAGATTTTGCGCTATCATGATATTGAAACGGAGGTGCTTTTTGCTTCTGGAAATGGCGGGCAGTACATGATGTTACTTCCGGAATATGATGCAAAGGTCGTTTTTACGGGAGGGAATTATGGGAATTGGCGGGGCAAGCTTCCTTTTAATATTTTGTTGAAATATTTGATTCCGATCATGGAAACTAAATAACACTTTTCTCCAAATCAACATGACACAAACACCCGATAAAGTAACGAAAGGGCTGCGACTAGGCTCTATGATCATTGATCACTTTGCAATGAGTTTCATTTCCGCATTCATTATGATACCAGCCATCGCGATTGTGATGTTTATGGATAAAGGCATTTCCCCATCGGCTTCACCATTTAGCTTTACAGG
Organism: Bacteroidia bacterium; assembly: GCA_045106685.1. Lineage (GTDB taxonomy): Bacteria > Bacteroidota > Bacteroidia > J057 > J057 > JAUIGE01. The sequence continues at coordinate 1,681 of JBGCFB010000038.1, forward strand.
AACGTACATCCTATTTGCTCTTGCCTACTCTACTTATTTTAACAAGGATATTTTTAATGGACGAGGCCCTGCAAAACGGATGCTTAATATGCAGGTAATCGACAATAAGACTAACAAAGCTGCCAGCCCACTCAAATGCTTGCTTCGCAATATTACGCTTCCCTTATGGCCCATTGAATTGATTTTTGTTCTTATAAATCCCAAAAGAAGACTTGGTGATAAAATTGCTGGAACCCGAATTGACTACGTTACGAACCCTGAAAATGCGAAGCTGAATTGGGGAAAGATTGCACTAGCATTATTGATTGCTGCTGGAATTTTAGGCATCATTTTTCAAGCTGTTTTATCATGGAGTCCAACATGGCAAACGGATGATGTCGCTTTCGTGAAAGGATCACAAAATGAATCATTAAGCAAAGAGGCCAATCAGGTATTTGAAACTCAAACTGATGGCATCATCAAGAAAGCGAACTTCATCGTTTTTGACCAAATAGAAAATAGCGAGAAACGACTTGTAGTAGGAAATTTGTATTTCAACAGGCGAAAGGATTTCGACGATTTTGAGAATTCGGAAAGGAAGCTCAAGACGTTACTACTTTCAACATTTCCGCTGACTGACCATGTTTGTTCCTTAACATACATTTACAAAGAGTCAGGTCGAGAGTATAATCACAGGAGGGAATATATCGAGGACTAAAGCAAGATGGTCGTTGGGCTGGGCTATTCTCAAAACCATTCCCAGCCTGCGCAGTTCCCACTGTATGAAAATTGCCCTAATCATCCTCGGAATAATCCTGCTATCGTTTGTTGTGGTTCAGCTTTTTGCCCTAAAGAGTCAGCACAATATTGAAACATATCCATATGAAGTTGGCAAGAAATACGATGACTTCGAAATTCGCAATTACGAAGCGAGTCTGTTTACATCGGTAAAGCTTTCGGCTAGCGAATACAAAGAGGCATCCAGCAAGGGCTTCTCAATTTTGGCAGGCTATATTTTTGGAGGAAATGAAAAAAACGAGAAGATTGCCATGACTTCGCCCGTTGCCATGTCGCTGGAAGATTCGATGACCGTGATGTTTATGGTTCCGAAGAAATTTGATCGAAGTTCGCTTCCTCAGCCTAACCAAGCCCAGATCGAGTTTCGTGATGAACCCGCCAAAACTGTTGCGGCGATTTCCTTTGGTGGCTGGGCCGACGATGAAAAAATATCGCAGTATAAAACGCGCCTGATAGCTGCCCTTGATGCCAAAGGAATCGATTACAGTGACCGCGTGTACTTCCTAGGCTATAATGCGCCTTATGAGGTTTTTGGCAGAAAAAATGAAGTGATTATTGAGTTATAGAAAAACCAAAAATGCCTCATCTCAAAAACAACGTACCCATGCTTACCAATCGGTAAACATGGGTATCGTTTTAAGCACACTCCACCTTATCTGTTAGCGAGGTCGTCTTCCGCCTTTCTTTATCGCGGCGAGTTCCTCTTTCGTCAAATAGCCATCTTTATTGGTGTCCACACGGTCAAAATCGTTTTTCAAAGGGCCGTGAGCTTCTTCAAGGCTCACCTTTTGATCATCATTTTTGTCCATCATCTCGAGGATTTTCTCAGGACTTGGCGGCCCTCTACGCTCCCCTCCTTGAGGGCGTCCTCCCTTGCCGGCAATGCCTGCTTTAGACTTGATCGGACAACCAATCGCTTTGGTAAAATTCGGTTCAGGAAGTGAGCCGCTTTCCAGCGCATTGATGGCATTTTCAACGTACTTTTCCTTCACATTTTCGGCAGACTGAGCGTCATCGTCGATCGCTCCGATGTATTGCACCTTCAAGTCTTTATCCAGCAAAAACACATGAGGAGTTCGGGTTGCACCAAATTGAGGATAAACCGTTTGGGCGTCATCTTTCAGGTATAAAAAGGGAAAGCCCTTTTCTTTTGCGCGCGTTTTCATTTTATCAAAACTGTCGCCCTCCTGCATAGAGGCATCATTTGAATTGATAGCAACAACTGGATATCCACGAGGAGCCATCTCATTATGCAGCTTGATAAGGCGATCTTCATACATCAATGCAAACGGGCATACATTGCTGGTAAAGACTACGATATAGCCTTTTGCGCCTTCAATACCATCCAGCGAATATTGCTTTCCATCAATGTTCTTCAGATTAAAATCAGTGGCGATATCGCCGACTTGATAGCCTTTAGGCGCGTCAGGTTTGGGGCCACGTTGAGGGCGATCCTGAGATAATGCTTCTGTAAACAAACAGCAAAGGAGCATAATCATGGAACTTACTATCAGGTTTTTCATAGTCATGTATTAAGTGGTTTCTTTTTCACATACTTAGACTACGTTTTTGCATGAACCCTTCGCGATGTCATTTTTTTTCAAAAAAAATTGCTCTTTTCTTGAAATTCTGTGGTGGAACTCAGCCTCGATAATCCTTATTAAATTACCAAGATGAAAAATGAGCTATTGCGACATACCATATCAACGATCAAGTATAGGTTCGAAAAGTCGGTAATGGATCGTACAGAAGATTTCGGTGCATTCGACTTAGGAAAAGGAAGTAGAAATCCGATAGCAATCATTAACCATATGTACCACGTACTTCACTGGGCAAGACTCTTTCTGGAAGAAGAACGAGGGAATATTGAGCAACCAGAAGTACTATCGTTTGAAAAAGAAATAGAACGGTTTACTCAAGAAATAATCGATATCGATAAGGCGCTTGATGTGAATGAATTATCTATCCAATATTCAAAAAAGCTTTTGCAGGGACCTTTCTCAGACATCCTTACTCATATTGGCCAAATATCCATGATGCAGAGGTTACACGGAAGGCCGATTGATGGAGAAGATTTTTCTGCGGCATCTATAGAAACAGGTCCCAAGAGCTAGACTGAAAGCTTTCCCTAGCTGCTCAATGCTTGATTCTCGATGCTCGATTCTAAAAAATGAAAATCAAGAATCAAGGGCCGAGGCTCGAGGAGCAAAGACTTTTTTTGCACTCCATTATCATGCGGCGCGCATGGAAACAGAAAAAGCGTAAATTCGCAGTTCAAAATTTGTAATCAACTTCATTTCAATCGAAAAATTATGCTGCGTAACTGTTTGATGGCGGTAGCCATGATCACTTTGCTAACGACCCAGAGCTTTGCTCAAACGGACAAAGAGTCTGACGAAGGCATGTGGCTCCCATTCAAGGTGCAACAAAACATTGAAGCCATGCAGACCAAGGGCTTTGAGCTCGAAGCTTCTGGCTTGTACAACGAAGATGGCCCTGCGCTTTCTGATGCTGTAGTACGTCTTGGACGTGGATTCTGTACAGGAGAGATGATCTCTTCTCAGGGTCTTATGCTCACGAACCACCACTGTGGCCGTGGGTTTGTTACTGACCTCAGTACTGATGATGACAACATCCTCGAAAACGGATTCTGGCCTAAGTCATTTGACGAAGAGCGTCCATGCCCTGGCTTTACTGTAAGCTACCTTGTAGGTTCTAAGGATGTTACCGCTCAGGTAGTAGGTGCTGGTGCAAACCAGGCCAAAGTCGTTGCCGAAATTGAGGAAGAAGCTTCTCAAGGTGGCAAGTACGACGCAACTGTACGTGCGATGTATGCAGGTAACGAGTTTTACCTCTTTGTATACAAGACGTACCGCGACGTGCGCCTAGCTGGTGTTCCTCCACTTTCTATCGGTGAATACGGTGGTGACACCGATAACTGGATGTGGCCTCGTCACACAGGTGACTTCACACTGTTCCGCATCTATGCTGGTCCTGATAATGAGCCTGCAGACTATTCTGCAAACAATCAGCCTTATAAGCCAAGTAAGTTTTTCCCTGTATCGATCAAAGGTATTGAGGAAAATGACTACGCAATGGTGATGGGTTACCCAGGTTCAACTTCACGTTACCTCAGCTCTTCTGATATCGAGCTAGCACTTCGTCAGAACAATCCTGACATCGTAAAGCTCCGTACTGCTCGCCTTGATCTATTGCGTGCTGAGATGGACAAAAGCCCATCAAAGCGCCTTAAGCTTTTCAAGACATTCAAAGGAATCTCTAACTACTGGAAGTACTTCATCGGTCAGACAAAATCATTGAATGACTATGACGTAGTAGGTATCAAAAAGCAGGAAGAGGCTGCGTTCCAGCAGTGGGCCGACGCTAATCCTAGCCGCCGTGAGAAATACGGAAACGTGCTTTCTGAACTCAAAACGATCAACGAAAGTGCTACAGATGTGCTTCGTTTCTTCACATACTACCAGGAAGGTATGCGTCCAGCCAAAGGCTTTTCAGTAGGCGCTCGTATGCTTACAGCACTTGGCAAAACAGGTGATGATGATGGCTACAAGTCAGAAGAAATGACCGAGATGATCGACAAGATGAAAGGCCAGGTTGACGACAAGTTCGCCGACTACTATGCCGATCTTGACCAGGAAACTTTCAAGCAAATGATTCAGTTTTTCTATACAGATGTAAGCGAAAAGTATCGTCCAAGCATCTTTGCAGACATCCTGACTCACAAAGCTGGAAAGAAAGCAACAACTCCTGCTGCTAAGATCGCAGCCTGGGCTGACTGGGCCTATGAAACTTCTGCTGCTACAAGCCCTGAGCGCATGAAAGAGCTTCTTGGAAACTTCAAGCAGAAGTCACTTGAGAAAGACCCAATGTACCAGTTCAGAACGAGCATTGCTGCCACTTATAATGAAAATGTAGACGAGATTCGTGCATATTACGGCTCACTTGGACCATTGCAGAAGGCATACATCGCTGGTATCCGCGAGATGAAGCCTGAGCGTCAGTTCTACCCAGATGCAAACAGCACAATGCGATTTACATTTGGTAAAGTTGCCAGCTATTACCCACGTGATGGTGTTTGGTACAACTTCCAGACTACTGCCGAAGGTATTATCGAAAAAGAAGATCCTGAGAATCGCGAGTTCCGCGTTCCAGCGAAATTCAAAACACTTTACGAAAACAAGGATTACGGAGACTACGCCAACAAGGATGGTGAGCTTCCTGTATGTTTCCTTTCTACTACAGATATCACAGGTGGTAACTCTGGATCTCCAATCCTAAATGCCAACGGTGAGCTTATCGGTTGTGCCTTTGATGGCAACTGGGAAGCGATGGCCAGTGACATCTATGTATTCCCTGAGGTAACGCGTACGATCTCTGTAGATATTCGCTACGTACTCTTCACCATTGAGAAAATGGGTGGAGCCAAGCGCCTTATCGAAGAGATGGATATTCGTAAGTAATACATATTAGGCTACTGGCCTCTAGCTTCTGGCTACTGGTCAATCGTCTTATAAGAAAAGCCGCTTCTCTCATTTGAGAGAAGCGGCTTTTGCATTCCTTCGGGTACGTTTTTGTAATTTGTACCAAAAATTAAAGCTGATCATGAAACTCCTCCCCTTTCTTATCGCCGTACTATTCCTGTTGACCGCCTGCTCCCAGGATCAAACGGAGACAGATAACACCGCAAATGCCTCTAAAGCCAGCACATCAGCTAGCGTAGTTCCTTCTGCAGCTGTTATTCAGGCTTTTGCGCAGGCATACCCAGACGCCTCCAGCACCCGCTGGGAACGCGAAGGAGACAACTACGAAGTAAGATTTGAACAAGCTGGCAGAAACCTTGAGGTGCTCTACTCTAAGGACGCGAAGGTTATCTTAACCGAAGAAGAAGTTTCTCAAGACAGGCTCCCAAAAGTGGTCCAGCAGGCAATCGATCAGCAGTACCAAGGGTACAGGATGATCGAAATTGATCATGTTTTGCAAAAAGGCGCCAGTATCTATGAGGTCGGCCTGAAAAAAGGCGACGAGATCATCGAGATAATATTCTCAGCCGAAGGCGAAATCCTGAACGGAAAAGCAGGTGGCGATGATGATGAGTAGAGAAAAGGCATGCCTTTTCTCTACTAGGAATGGACCAATTTTAGCCCTGGATCTTTATACCAATGAGAAATCCGCCAGCTCAACAAACTTCTGAGCACGTGCATCAATTTCTTCTTCCGAAAGGTCTACCAAACGTTCTGGGCCGAATTTTTCTACACAGAAAGAAGCCATTGCAGAACCATAAATAACGGCGCGCTTCATATTGGTGAATGAGATATCACCTGTGCGGGCAAGATGACCGATAAAGCCTCCAGCGAATGTATCGCCAGCACCAGTCGGATCAAAAACTTCTTCCAATGGAAGCCCAGGAGCAGAAAAGATTTCTTCTCCGTTGAAGAGAAGCGCTCCATGTTCACCTTTTTTGATAACAAGGAATTTAGGACCCATCGCCTGAATCTTGCGGGCAGCAGTTTTAAGCGAATATTCACCTGAAAGCTGACGTGCTTCTTCATCATTGATCACGAGAACATCAATCAACTTGATGGTTTCGAGCAAGCTATCGAGCGCGATATCCATCCAGAAGTTCATCGTATCCATAACGATAAGCTTTGGACGAGTTTCCATCTGCTCAATCACGCTGCGCTGAACGTCAGGCGTGAGGTTTCCTAGCATAAGGAAATCGGCACCTTGGTAGCTAGCAGGAACTTTAGGATCAAAATCTGCCAAAACATTCAAGTCGGTGACAAGGGTGTCACGGCTATTCATGTCTGTATGATATTTGCCTGACCAAAAGAAAGACTTCATATCAGTGCGGCGCTCGACACCTTCAAGGACCACTCCGTGACGACGCATCATGTCCATGATGTCATCGGTGAAGTCATATCCCACTACTGAAATCGCCTTAACAGGCTGCAAAAAATATGATGCAGCAAGGCTGATATAGGTAGAGGCACCACCAAGCACCTTGTCTGTCTTTCCGAAAGGCGTTTCAATAGCGTCAAACGCCATTGATCCCACATTCACTAAACTCATGTATTCTTGTTATTAATTATCTGTTTTGGAGAAACGGGCACAAAGATAGGAAAATAGCTGTTGCTTATTGGCTACTAGCTTTTGGCCGCTGACTTCTGGCTTTTTTCCAACACAAAAAGCATACCCAGATAAAATAAACGTCACGTACTGAAAGATCAACTACTTTCTTTTGAAGAGATTATTTTTCATTTTTTGTTGATGGAAAATGAGTTTTTCCGTCTAACGGTATATACGTTATAGTCGCGCGCGCGCAAGTCGTCTGACCACTTTAGTCGTCTGACCACTCTATTCGTCTGACCACTTTAGCCGTCTGACCACTAAACTTCAGTTTCCAATCACCTGCTCAAAATAATCGCCCATAATAATTAAGGTCTACAACTTCGCCTTTTGTGGTTTTATAATCTCGCCTAATCGTTCCCTCAAGCTCGAAACCACTCTTTAGTGCAACATGAATGCTTCCAGTATTTCTGTCATTCACTCTACAAAGTAGTTTTCGAAATCCGTATTCCTCGACGATGTGTTTTACCACATGCGAAACAGCCTGCGATGTAAGTCCTTGCCCTTCATGCTCTTTATCAATAAAATAACCGATCTCAGCCTTTGGTATACGCCAATCAATGTTCTTCACATCAATCCATGCAACAAGATTCCCTGTGGTCTTATCTTTTAGGACAAATGGAAAATAGGTCTTTTCAAGCCTTCTCTGCTCCATTTGAATGCAATATTGATGCGCAGCTTCAGGCGTTTTGGTGAATCCTACGGTACCAGCAAAGTAGTCTTCTAGCCGAGACCTATTTGCATCCACGAGCCCATAAAATGCTGCACTTTCTTGCGTATTGAACGCAGTAAGAGTGAAGTGTTGGATTTGAATCTGCATAGTCAATCGTATGAGTCATCAAATTGCCCATTCTTTTTCGCTCTCAGGCAGACCAATTTCAAAAGAGTGAAGAGGCCATTCTACCATTCCCTCATCCGCACATTTCTTCTCTACTTTTTCATTTCCAACAAATCTGCCATCTCGTTTTCAGACATGGACTGATAGAAGTCTTCATCAACAGTGATGAGGTCTTCGCTGAGGCGTGATTTCTTTTGTTGAAGCTTGAGAATCTTCTCTTCGATGGTGTTTTCTGTGATAAACTTATAATAGAAAACGGTCTTCTTCTGGCCAATACGATGCGAGCGATCCACTGCCTGATGTTCAACTGCAGGGTTCCACCAGGGATCAAGTAAGAAGACATATTCAGCGGCTGTGAGGTTGAGTCCTACCCCACCGGCTTTCAGGCTGATAAGAAATACCGGAATGGATTCGTCGGTCTGGAAGGTGTCGACCTGCTTCTGACGATCGCGCGTGCTGCCGTCAAGATAGCAATATGAGATTCCTTCCTCGTCCAGGTCGTTTCGCACCAGCTCAAGCATTTTGACAAACTGCGAAAAGACGAGCACTTTGGCTCCTTTGGAGATCACCTGATGGAGCAGTCGCTTCATTTCCTGGTACTTCCCGGAATCCTCCAATTCGAAGGCCTCAGGCTCCATGAGCTTGGGGTGAATCGCCAGTTGGCGCAAGCGCTGCAAGCCCACCAACATGTTGATCTTGTTCTTCCCGTAGGCGCCGGTATTCATCAAGTCGAGGAAATAATTACGGTACTCGCTCAAAATCTGCTCGTAGCGCTCTTCCTGCACAGGCTGCATTCCACAGTAATGCAACTGCTCCACTTTTGGAGGCAATTCTTTCTCGACTTCCTGTTTTTTGCGTCTTAAAATAAAAGGATAAATAATGCGCTGTAGCTTCTGCTGCTTGGCTTTGTCCTGCTGTTTTTCGATTGGCTGGACATAAAATTTCTTAAAAAAGGTCTCTCCACCCAGCAAGCCAGGATTGAGAAAAGCCATCTGCGACCAAAGGTCCATGATCGTATTTTCAACCGGCGTACCCGAAAGCCCCAGTCGATGGCGGGCTGTAAGCTTGCGCACTGCTTTGGCAGTCTTGGAGCCAGGGTTTTTGATATTCTGAGCTTCATCCAGTACCGCATAGTGAAAGGGAAATGCGCTCAATATATCGATGTCTTGTCGCACGATTCCATAGCTGGAAAGAATCAGATCGTACTGACTCAAATGCTCAGGGTCCTTGTTGCGATTATTGCCAGAATGAATAAGCACCTTCAGCGCAGGCGCAAAGCGGTTCGCTTCCTGCTGCCAGTTGTGGAGCAGCGATGTAGGAGCTACCACAAGGGCAGGCGTATCAAGTCTGCCTTCCTCTTTCTCCTTCAATATCAGAGTCAGCGTCTGGAGGGTTTTACCCAAACCCATATCATCGGCAAGAATGCCGCCGATGCCGTTTTCACGCAGGAAGCTTAACCAGTTGAGGCCTTCCTGCTGGTACTTGCGCAACTTTGCCTTCAAGCCTTTGGGAGCTTTAATTTTGGGTAAGTTTTCTTTTCCTCCCAAAACTGCCATCAAATCCACCTCATGGGCCTTTTTCCAGGAAGGAAAATTGAGAAGCGGCGCCTGATATTTACGCACGCGGAACATGTCTTCCTCGCCTTCCTCCGAGATTTCCATCAGGTGACGATAATCAGAGAACCAGGCTTCCGGCAGTAGGCAAATACTCTCGTCCGGAAGGCGATACTCGCGTTTTCCAGATAAAATATAGGGGCGGAATTTGATAAATGGGATGGCAAAATCTCCAATTTTAACCACCGCTTTCACATCAAACCAATCACCCATATCCGCTGTTTCCAGCTCAATAACAGGCGATTCCAGGTGAATATGGCTACCATTCCGTTGGGAACTGCTCTGAGTCTGTTCGATAACAAGGCCGAGCTTTTGCAACTCGCCCGCATGATCAAGCAGCCATTCTATGGCTTTTTCGCGATCCACATATTGCCAGGGCGTAAGACTCGTAGCCTGAGGTTTGTTTCCATTCAAATATTCGCGGACGGGAGCTTCTGTTTCAAAGTCTCTTTTTACCTTATAAAAAGCATATTGCCCATCAATTTCCTCTACTCTGACTTTTACTTCTTCTTCATCAAAAATAGAAACCGTAACGTCACCATATTGAACCTCTGGATAGAGACTCAGGGTTTGGCCGTCGTTTTCCTCCACACGAAAAATAAGGGAAGGCGTTTCTTTACTATTGTAAATTTCGAACAACTCAGAACGGACGGAATGCTGCGCCACCAGATTCTTCACAAACTTGCGATAGTAGGTATCTATTTGCTTCTCTGGAAGCACGATATGATTTCGCACTAAAAACGGTTTCAGCTTGCGGCCGTCAAGTTGATTCTTGAAGGTGAATAGCTCACTATTCATCACCATCCAGGCAGGCTGAGTCGAAGGCATAAAGGCTTCTTGTCTGCGAATAGGAATCCGCTCTCCCCTGAGCTTTACAGTAGGAAAATAGCGTTTTTCGCCTTCTGAGTAGATAAAATGAAATAGAACGGAAGCTTTATCCTCAGCGAACTTCAGTTGTGTTCCTGCGGGATAGCCATCCTTGGCACTGAGGTAAATGTGCTTTTCTTGTAAAAGCGGAAGCAGCTGAGCCATGCGCCTTTGCACATATTCCAGCATGAGTTTACCCAGATCATCTTTAAATTTTTTCAGAAAAAAAGCATCAACATCGCGCGGGTCTCCTCCAAACTTTTTGGCAATAAAACGCGGCGAAATCTCCTGACAAAGCTTGATAAGCTTATAATCTTTCTCATCGAGCTTTTCATCAAACTGATCGGCAGTTTCCGTTTTCAGATTCTTGAATGCCAGACTGAGCATGCCGTTTTCCATAAACGGAACGACATAGACACCAATCAGATATCCTAAGCATTGATGCTCATAAAAACTGTAGACGATTTCAAAGGGTTTGGAGCTGTCGATCAGGTGAGATTTCACAGTTCTGGTTTCTTCTAAAAATTAGATTTCTCACGAAACACACGCGAGTACAAGCCTTAAATATATGTTGAAAAAATGGAATATTAAATATTATCATCATCGGTTGCATTCATTGTAGAGACGTTGCATCGCAACGTCTCTACGGTCGTTTTCATGCTCCCTGCTCGATCTTAAAAATGAGGATCGAGCATCGAGGACTTATTTATCTCCGATACCAACCAGCATCAACATTCTGATGAATGGCAAGCTGTGCTGCAATATCTCTGGCTCCATACAGCGGAATTCTACCTAAATGAAAAGGAAGGTTTTCACCAGACATGTAGCAACATCGTTCTGTCGTAAAAGCATGCTGTAAACCAATAGCTTGCAAAGCAGCGCCGGTCTCGTCTTGGTGGCTTCCATTCGGATAAGCAAACATGTCAGGTTTTTCTCCGATCCAGGATGAAAGGAGCTTTTGAGAAGCAGTTATTTCATCTTCGATCTGCTGCTGTGATAATTGGGTAAAAAGCGGGTGCGTATGTGAATGGTTGGCGATATGTACCAAAGGATTGGAAGCAAAGGTTTTCAGTTCTTCGATACTGAGTGGGCGATCGACTTCGCCGACAGGCTGTAAGGCCTCATTGCCATAGCGTTCCATAATAAACTGCTCATTGGCAGCTGGGGAGAAGCTTTTGCGCGACTCCAGGAGCGCACGCGCCGCTTTGCCGGCGCCTTCCTTTCGCCATATTACATCCCACCAAAAGGCCTTTCCTTCAGCAATAAAATCCGTCGCTACACAGAATAATGCAGGCACTTCGTACTTTTCCAGAATAGGCAACGCGCTCAAATTGTTGGCGTAGCCATCGTCAAAGGTGATCAGAATGCAGTTCTCCTGACGAGGTTCAGCATGTAGCAGTTCGCCTGGCGTGATGAAGTGGCAGCCCTGTTCTTTACTAATTTTTATAAAGGCCTCAAATTGCGAAACAGTGATGCCTTCATGTGGAAATGCCAGTCCTGCATCGCGCGCTTGCTCATGCGCAAAAAGGCTGTGAAACATGTATATCCGCAGAGCAGGCTGCGCGCCTCCGCTACGCTTTGCTTTCCAGTGATCCCAGCGGAAGGCGATATCTGCCAGCAGGCGTCTCATCGGTTTTTAAGCCATTGGGTGAAGGCTGCTACAGCGCGGCCCCGGTGCGAAATTCGATTTTTCTCATCGGCATTCATTTCAGCAAAGCTAATCGCGTAGCCTTCAGGCTGGAAAAGGGGATCATAGCCAAAGCCACCTTCGCCGGTCGGCTCGACTAATATCGTCCCCACTACCCTACCCTCGAAGGTCTTTTCCTGATCTGCATCGACATAGGCGATCACCGCGCGGAATTGTGCCTGGCGATTTTCTTCATCCTGCAATGCTTCGAGCAGTTTGGTATTATTTGCTTCAGCGCTGGCATAGAGGCCGCTGTAGCGTTTGCTGTAAACGCCCGGCGCACCGCCGAGGGCAGCGACTTCCAGGCCGCTATCATCGGAGAAGCATGGCAGGCCTGTATGTTTAAAAAAGGCTCTTGCCTTGAGCAGGGCATTTCCTTCCAGCGTATCTTCTGTTTCCTCTACATCAAATTTTTCATCAAGATCACGAAAGCTTTTCACACGAATCGCTTCGCCCAGGATTTCCTGAATTTCCTTCAGTTTGTGAGGATTATTGGTACCAAAAAAGACCTCCATTATTCCTGATTGATGTGGGTAAATAACTTGAGAAGCGCCTGCTGTTTGATCGGGTCAAGCACAATTTCAGAAACCGGATAGGAGATATGCACTTTTCCCACAGGTAATTTTACAGGGTTCTTTTTTACAGGAATCGTCTTGAACACCACAGCATGCGGAACGGGCATATCTGAGAAATCCCATTCTTCGCCTTCTCCTGCCAATACGCCAAATCCTATTTCTTTGGGATTGACGCCTGCGTCCAGTACTATCTGTTTGAGGCCATTGGTAATGAGCTTATTGCGAAACTCAGCTTCGGACATGACCAGGGCAAGCGTAGCGCCTGCGCGCATTTTCCACTGAACAGGCTCACCACTTTGAAGTCCAGCAAGCGTCTCAGGAACTGGACTCGCCTCTATCGCTGGAGACTCAACTACTGGTTCTGGGCTAGGCTCTGGTCCAGGTTTCGGCTCAGGCTGCGGTGAAACGGCCTCTACTGCCGGCTCAGCTACAATCAACACTTCGGGTTCTTCAGCAGTCGCCTCGACAACCTCAGTTTCAGGCGCTGTTTTTTCATCCTCAGCATTCTCCGAAGGAATGACGAATAGATGGTCACCATATAATTTCGCGATATCAGCTTTACTGAGTTCCATTCAACAAAGCTACAATCTAGTTTGGGACAGGCAAATACTAATTGTGAAGGGACATTAAAATAGGCCTCTACTCATACCTTCTTATAAAAATGTCCGATCCTCTAATTTCTAAAAAACCTTTTGTCTCTTTTGGGTCAAAAGGAATGACAAAAGCACCATCTTCTGTTCTCAAGATTTCACGCCGCTTTATTGGTAAGCGTCCTTCACAGATTGTATCAATCATTACAAAGTGATTGGCTTCTACTTTACATACATAGGTATGATCGTAGCTAGACATAATATGCATGAGCTGATTGTCATGAACAAAACTCGCTACAATCAGCACACCGAAACTGTCGGCCAGCATGTTGGTTCCAACCTGTGATTTGGACTCATGATCGCCCACATAGAAAAATTTTCGCTTGCCTCTTTTATTTCTTGGTTTAGGGTTTTTAAATATCTCCATCGAATCAGGATTACTGATTTCAATGACCCTGCAAGAGCCTATAAGATGGGCAAGCGTTGCTGTGACAATGTATTTTCCATCAACTTTATTCACAACTAAAGGACATGTTGCAGCACAACTATGTACAAGTCCAGTCTCTTTATTTTTAAACCAAACTGAGCCGCCCCATTCACCACTGCACGTTGATCGAACGATATATTCCGCATCTTCATAAAACACACTATCCTTTACAATATTGAGGTTTTTGAGCGCTTCTTTGTAACTCCCGCTAATGGTCGTGTCTATGATATTGAATTGAGTTTGGGAAAAGGTGCTCGTACTGAATACCAGGATTGGGATGATGATAGATAATAGTTTCATGGTGTTTTGGGGTTTAGGAGAAATTGGCATGTGACATATCCTAGATCATGAAGTTGTCTAATGAATAAATTTAGCCCGTTTTTATTATAAAAACTCATACTACTAGACAAAAGGAAAAATAGAAAGGTTCTCTAGCATAACTTTGAGTTGACTAAAACTTAAAAATCGATGCTAGAAACCCTTCTGGATACAATTACGCCATATTTCCCGAATCGTGGTCGAACTTGCCTAAAAA
>JBGCFB010000380.1:0-9081 GCA_045106685.1 Bacteroidia bacterium
TCCACGACATCCATGTAGCGCTTCATCTTTTTGAGAATAACCTTGAAGTGGTGCGTCTCGTCTCTGGTGACAAAGGTGATCGCCAAGCCTTCAGATTCGGCTCTTCCGGTCCGCCCTACTCGATGGACGAAGTCTTTCGGTGAGCGTGGTAATTCGTAATTAATTACGTAGGGGAGCTCATTGATATCAATACCTCTGGAGATTATGTCCGTGGCTACCAGTACACGTAATTCGCCAGCCTTGAACCGTTCCAGCGTCTTCACTCTGGCAGACTGGCTCTTCTTGCCATGGATCGCCGCAGCGGCAATTCCATTCCTGTCGAGCTTGCCTGCGACCTTGTCGGCCTTATGGCCGGAAGAGGTAAATACCAGCACTTGCTTCATGTCTTGCGTTTTGATCAAATGCCTCAACAAAGGCCCTTTACGATCGTCGCTGACGAAGTAGCCTGTCAAATTGATCAGGGCTTCTTCTTCGACATCTTCGCTGGTTTTGATAATCACAGGATTGCGCAACACAAAGCCATGAATTCCCGACAGTTCCTCACTGAGTGTGGCCGAGAAAAGCATATTTTGTCTCTTCCTGGGCAAGAGATCGATGATCTCTTGCATCTCCACCTGGAAGCCTAGGCTCAGCATCTTGTCTGCCTCATCCAGCACCAAGGTCTTTACTTTGGAAAGGTCCACTGCTTTCGATCTTTGTAAATCGAGCAATCGACCAGGAGTGGCAATCAGAATGTCCACACCATACAGACCCTTCATCTGAGGATTGATAGCGACACCGCCATACACCGCCATCGCTTTGATATCCTTGGGGACATTGCGCGACAAGGTCTTAAATACTTCGGTGACTTGAATCGCTAACTCACGCGTAGGCACAAGCACCAGAGCTTTTGGCTGCCTGCTTCGCTCCTCATCGGGTGCTGCCAGCATATTATTCAATATCGGCAACACGAAACTCGCAGTCTTACCCGATCCTGTTTTGGCGATGCCTAACAGGTCTCGCCCTTCGATGGCCACGGGAATAGCCTGCGCCTGAATGGGCGTAAGTTTCTCATATCCCAAGGCGGCAATATTGTCGAGTAATGAAGGATGGAGATTGAGTGCTGCGAAAGACATACTAAAGATGATGTTGAAACTTTATGCGTGTAAGGTTGTAGTCGCAAGTATACCCAAAGATATACGAAGTCTTGTTGTAATTTCACGAGATGCTCATCGAAATACACATAACGACGAAGGCGCTTCGGCCTGAAGAAATTGATGGCTTTGTCAGCTTTTGTAAAACCATCGATGCTAAACCCATTATTATTGAGTTGCCAGAAGGGGAAACGCAGCAGCATCCCATGATCAGCAAAAGGATTGAGGCGCATGATCGCGCAGCGCTGGATAGCATCCTCAGTTATCTTAAAAGCACATTTATCGAAGCAGGCTATCCGCTGTCCAGAGTCAAATTAGAAGTTTATTCAAAACATGCGGAAGAAGGGAAGTCGTTTTTTCCAGAATTTAAAGGAGGTTATTTCGAATGGCATGGAAAGGTATTTCATGATGATTTGGATAAAGTATATGAGCTTGCAAAAAAGGAGGGAGTTCATGTAAGCAAGAATGGACTGAAGGGCATTCCTAATAGGCGGATTATTACCATAAGAGAAACCAAGAATGAGGGCATATTCGAAAACAAAATTTCTTCGGCTAAGCGTACGCTTAATCAATATGGAATCGAGGTAGCAAACGAAGAGTATGAGTACTGTATCTATGATTCGAACAAGGCACTGGATCATGGCTGGCTTAACACACCAGAGATTACCGACCAGGCTCATCTTGATCTTTTGGCATTTGAGGCATTTTTGAGGAGAGCTGCCAAACTCGACCTGCCTTTCATACTGAAAGGCAGTATGCTCACCCGGCAATTTTATCCCAATAAAGAAGACAGAATCGCCAGAGACCTCGATTATCTTTATTTCGGCGAGGTGAAGGATGACCTCGAATTTATGACTGAAGAATTATCAAATTGGACAGAACAAGTGACTACCACCTCTCTGGATGACGGCGTCAAGTTTCGCCCTTTTAGTGAAAACAAGTTTTGGAGAGCGATCGATTATGCGATGAATGATGATTTTCCTACCACCAATACCGACCTAACCTGCGTCGTTCATGGCACCGAAAATCCTGACATAAGCCTGGATGTTAGTTGGGGGTTACCGATAAACGTACCGCCAGCGCCATTCATGTATGAACCACTGGAAGGCGAGCCTTTTGAGATTCCATTTACAACGCCGATCAGCCTACAGATTTCGTGGAAATTGCATCAGTGTATCGTTAGGCCACGCTTAAAGGATTTTCTTGACCTTATTCATATGTTGGAGTCCATCAAGGTAACAGAACATGAGCTAGAGATCGCGGTGGAAGAATTTTTGAAGGAGTGCCAAAAAGATTTCGTAGAGGCGGGCAAGCTTTTCCATTTTATGAATGGAGCAGTTAGGAATTCCTTAGCCCCAGCACCTCCTAAAGGCTTTTTTACCTCTCTTATTCATTCAAGAATTCCAAAATCTCCCATCATTCATTTGGGCGAATTATTATATAATGATATCGCACATTTGAAATACTCCTTCCCGAATTACGCTTCCAAATATGATACTGTTACGGACATACTATTTGCTTTTGAAAATGTAATGAAAGCAAATAATGTTGATGGTATCCTTAGGGAGAAGCTCGGGGGATAATTGGGGTCATCTGCATAGTTTATTCGTTGTAATTTTCACAAAAAATGCATTCCTGATTAAACGCCATTGCCTTTAGATGGTCTATTGATCATGAAAACCACATTCAACAATCCTTTTTTGACTGCAAGTATTTTAGTTCTAGCCGCCTGTCTAATGGCGAGCAGTTGTAAAAAAACAGATGATCCAGATGACATCACTCCGCCACCTGAAACACCGGATTTAACTCATCTACCTTTTGGGGGTTCTGATATTTTGATACGAAATCAAGGAGAGCCGCAACCTGATTTTTTATCCCTGTGGCTTTGTGGACTTCCTGCCAATGGCGCTGGCAACTCTGATGCGAGCGATTGGACAAATCCAGATGGTACTTGGGACTACACAAGAAAGCCATTAGTGGAAGGAGATGTGACTTGGGTAAGCGAGTTTGATGTATCGTTGGACGGCAATGGCAACCGAGTAATAACCGGGAATGCCCTGCCCAACCATCCTACGGGCACATTCCCAATCGAGCGTTCAAGTGTTGCATATCAATATGATCGCAACCCCAATATTATCACAGAACACGAAGTCCGTTATGTTTTGCCAGCAATTCCAGAGGTTGCTGCAACTCCCACCTGTGTACCGTTCGGTCCTTCTGGCATTTCACTAACTGGAAGTGCCATCTACCATGGCGCATCGACGCTAGGTAACGATGCTGCGGCTCATGAAATCCTGGATAGATTCGGTGGGCATACTGACGGAACGGAGCGGTACCATTATCACTTTCCTTCACAAGATCTTCAAGATCATATTCATCCTCACACATCCGGCCATTCGAAAATCATGGGTTACATGCTCGATGGCTTTGGCATCTTTGGTCCTTATGGCGAGAACGGAGAACTCCTGAAATCAGCCGATTTGGATGAGTGTCATGGTCATACACATCCGGTCCTTTGGGACGGGGAAATGGTGAACATGTATCACTATCACTGGACCCATGATTTCCCATATAATATAGGCTGCTTTAAAGGAAAGCCTCTTTAGTAAAACTCAAAAAATAACTTCTTGCCACAAACAACATCACCACACAATGAATAAGTCACTCTATTTTTTAATTATAACACTTCTTGCGTTAGGCTGCGAAAAAGATGATGGTCCAGAAATGCCACCCGATATGGATAGCAAGTCTAACATCCTGCTCATTATTGCAGATGACTTAGGCAAGGATGCCTTGAATGGATTTACTGAAGGGGCCATCAAGCCAAACACTCCCCATATAGATGCGATCAGGAATGAAGGGCTTTCTTGCACCAACCTTTGGGTGTACCCAACATGCACCCCCACCCGAGCATCCATGATTACGGGTAAATATGGCTACCGGACAGGTGTGAAATGGGCTAGTGATGAACTATCGCAGTCGGAGGTAGTGTTGCAAAAATTCATTAGCGATGAGACGAATAACAGTTATGCATCGGCCCTCGTGGGAAAGTGGCACCTATCAGGCAATAACGCGACTGCGGACCCGGAGACTTTTGGAATCGATTATTACGCAGGTCTTGTTCGTGGTTCTGTTGACGATTACTACCAATGGCCATTCACGGAGAATGGGGCTCGCAGTCAAAAAGACGTGTACATAACAGAATATTTTACTGACTTGGCGATTGACTGGGTAAATGACCAGACCAAGCCCTGGTTCTTATGGCTGGCCTACAATGCGCCGCATACACCGTTTCATGCTCCGCCAAGTGACATGCACAGCCAAGGCAGCCTGCCAGCCTATGTCGATGGGCTAGATCCTACACCTTATTATATGGCAGCGATAGAGGCGATGGATCACCAAATAGGAAGGTTGATGGAGAATATTCCCGACGAAGAAAAAGACAATACAGTCATTATCTTCTTGGGGGATAATGGCACCCCTATTCAAGTTGCCCAATCTCCATATTCAAGCAGAACCTCCAAAGGATCACTTTTTCAAGGCGGAGTCAATGTTCCCATGTTTATTACTGGCAAAGGAGTTTCCCGCACAGGTGCGGACGATAATTTAATCACCAGCACTGACCTATTCGCTACTATCGCGGAACTTGCCGGGGTAAGTGCCTCGCAGATTCATGACAGCAAAAGCTTCAAATCATTACTCACGAGTTCATCTACAATTAGAGACTATCAATATGCTGAAATGGATGACGGCACGGATGATGCCTGGGCTATTAGAAATGACACATATAAGCTCATCGTCAACGCTAACGGAAATGAAGCAATGTACAACTTGATTGATGACCCTTACGAGCGCAATGATCTTCTGGCGAATGCCTTGTCGGTCGACGAATCTAGCGCAAAGGTGGCTCTAGAGGCGGAATTAGCGCGCATTCGACAATAAACGAATGCGTGATGAAGCTCGTTCCCAATGTCAATTTTCACAACTACAAAATAAGCGTCCTGGTCTTATGAAATCAAAAGTTCTGTTATCCATCATTGTTGTATCATTTTTGAGCCTTCAGTTTGTAACCACAAACCTTGCGGTCTTCAGCACACAACCAACGCTACCTGCAACTCCATATGACTACACCACGATCGTCATCCCAAGTCACCTGTCCAATAATGTACTAAATGGTCCAGGCCAGAATGCCGCTGTGAATAATGATAATACTCCGCTCACTAATCCCACCACGAATGAAGGGGCGACTTTGGGACGTGTATTATTCTATGATAAAAAACTCAGCAGCAATCAGACTATTTCCTGTGCCTCATGTCATGATCAAGCAAAAGGCTTTTCAGATGACAGGATACTTAGTATAGGCTTTCAGGGAGGTAGCACGAGACGCCATTCCATGGGCTTGACAAATGCAGTCTGGTATGATAGAGGAAGGTTTTTTTGGGATGAAAGAGCAGCCACGCTGGAAGAGCAAGTTCTTATGCCATTTCAAGACACCGTTGAAATGGGCATGACCTTAGCGGGCTTGGTTAGCGCCGTCCAAAGTGAATCGTATTATCCGCCACTTTTTCAAGATGCCTTTGGCACAACAGTGGTCGATTCGAGCTTGATAGCAAGAGCGCTAGCGCAGTTTATACGAAGCATGGTGAGTGTAAACAGTAAATATGATAGTGGCCGAGCCCAAGTAACTATACCAACAGCAAATTTCGCCAATTTTACTACGAGCGAAAATAACGGCAAGCGCCTATTCTTCCTGCCTAAAACATTGGGCGGACTGAGTTGTGTCGGTTGTCATTCTACGGAAGCATTTATCAATCCAGATGCAGGCACAACCAATAATGGCTTGGATTCGGTATCAGTCACTGATTTGGGTGTTTTCGAAGCCATTCCAAATCCGGCTTTCCTGGGTACTTTCAAGGTGCCTTCATTAAAAAACATTGAGCTAACAGCACCTTATATGCACGATGGCAGACTTGCTACACTGGAGGATGTAGTCGAGCATTACAATAGTGGTGTTTTAAATCATCCGAATCTAAATAGTTCCCTAAAGGATAATGGAGTCCCTCAACGACTGAATTTGACAGCGACAGAAAAAACAGATTTAGTTAATTTTCTAAAGACTTTGACTGATGATGTACTAGTGAATGATGTCAAATTTAGCGACCCATTTGATTCTAGTTTACCCATCGAACTTCTTTCCTTTTCAGCACGTCCAAATAATAATCAAGAGATTGTTTTGGAATGGTCAACCTCCTTTGAATCAAATACCGACAAGTTTGTTTTGCAAAGAAGTCTTGATGGAAATTTATTCGAAAAGATTGGAGAAGTGGATGCAATGGGCGAAAGCAATACTATTCAGCAGTATCGCTTTTCTGACATAAAGCCTTATGCAGGCAAGTCCTATTACCGTTTTGAACAATGGGACTTAGATGGAAAAAGTTCGTATTCTGAAATTAAGATAGCTCACCTAAATCAGTCGAAAAGCCTGAGAGTGTATCCTAATCCTATTGACAATAACGGCAAATTGCGCATTGAATCGAGTAGCAACCTTCCTTTGCAGATTGAAATATGCACCATGCAAGGAGGGCAAGTCTTCAGGGATCATGCTACTGATAATCAATACATTAACCTACCGAAACTAGCTCCCGGAATATACTTTTACAAAATTGGCAATGCAGAAGTTGAGCGCACAGGAAAATTGATTATTCGATAGCCGCTCCCCTACTCAACCAAAATCTTATAGTTCCCACTCTTTCTTCCGGCGAAAGCATGAAGGAAATAAATTCCCTTGGCAAGTTCACTCACCTCCAGTTCGCCAGTATTAGCATCAATGGTTTTCCGAAGGACCTTTTTCCCTTGGGCATCATACAATACAATATGATTGATGCGCTCATCAGCGCTACTGATTTGAATGATATCTGCAACAGGATTAGGATAAATATCGAGTGCGAGATCATTTTGAAATTCAGAAATTGACGTAGGGTTTTTCTGATACACTTTTACATAATCAATAATCATTGGGCTTTGAATAAAACTGCGATCTACATTGCCTGCAAAACCACCCATGGCTATATTGAGTAGCAAATACTGCTCAAGGTCAAATGGCCAGGTATCGGAGTCCTTAACAGCCGGATTGTATGTATAATAACCTTCGCCGTCTATCAAAAAGGTGATTTGATTGGGAGACCAGTTTACAGAGTAGATGTGGAAATTCTCAGTAACATCGCTAATGGCCAAAGAAGAAGTATTTACCGTATTTCCAGAACTCGATGGGGTATGTATCGCGCTTGAAGGCTTATTCACAGCTCCAAGCCCATGCTCCATAATATCGATCTCACCGCAGGCCGGCCAGCCTTCCGTTCCAAAACCCTGGTTATCCCAATAACCACCATCCTCATTGATATTCTTGCCTAAAGTCCATATTGCAGGCCAGGTTCCGGCACCTCTTGGGAGTTTGGCACGAACATCTACCCTTCCATACGTAAAGGCGAATTTCGAATTCAGGCGAGCAGAAGTAAAGTCCTTTGTTTCACCCTGATCCGTAAACCGCTCACGCTTTGCCATGATATTCAGGAAGCCATTTTCCACAAAGGTGTTATCCAATCGATTGGTGTAGTGCTGCAACTCGCCATTAAACCAACTGCCGCCAGCAGGAAGCTGTGTCTGATGAAACCACTTATCAATATTGGCAGCACCATCGGTATCGAAATCATCCGACCATACGAGATAGTCATAGACCACATCCAGATCATTGGGATTCGTAGGTGTGCTGCCATCGTTAATGCTATCAAGCAGGTAAGTACCTGATGTTGATGCAGTTACATCGATAAAGATCGTGATTCTCCTGTATGTGCCACTTGCATCTATAGGAGTACCATCGCTGCTCAATGATGCACGAGCAAAGTCGAAAACGATATTGTCGGTCCAGCCAGTAGCTTGTACATTCTGGGTAACCTGCACATCGGCATTTGCACCACGCTCTAACTTCATGGTGATGGTATGCGCATTTGGGTCAAAGGCATAAAAAGAAAGCGATATCGTTTTTTGGAAATTGAGGTCAATCGCTCTGGTAAGGTCCAGGAAAAAACCTTGGTCCACCGTGGAGGCATCGTTGAAAAATTGACCAACACGATTGCTATTGTCATCAGGATCATCCCTAAATGAAAACCCACTTCCGCTGAAGCCCGTGAAATTTTCCTGAGTATCAGTAAAGTCAAGTGGCATCTGTTGGCTATGCCCAAGCTGGCAGAAGATCAACAAGATTAGTATAGAAAGAAGGTTTTTCATATCGGTATTGTGTAATTTTAGTGCTATGATTTTAGAAGGAGCGATCGGTGATGCCTATGGTGCTGGTTTTGAATTTGCAGAGTATGATAAGATTCGAAACAAGAATAATGTTTCGCAATATGAGACGCATCCTTTGTTCGACGAAATTAACGGAAAATATACAGACGATACCCAAATGGCGATCGCTATTGCTGAGTTACTTCTGGAACACCAAACCTGGACGCCACTTCTCGTCGCCAATAAGTTTGTTGAAGTCTTCAAAAGAGATGTTCGGAGAGGATATGCTAAACGGTTTTTTCAATTCCTTTCTGATATCAGCGACGGTCAGGAACTTATCAACAAAATCAAACCCAAAAGTGAGCGAAACGGCGCAGCAATGCGTGCTTATCCTTTGGGAATACTCCGCACAGAAAAGGAGATTTTGGAAAAATGCGACCTGCAAGCGCAGGTCACCCACCAATCAGATAGGGCAATCATTGCGGCTCAGGCGATTTCACTTACGGCCCATTTTTTCATCTATAACAAAGGTACAAAGGCCCAGCTCCTTGAGTACCTGAAGGACATCCAAAATCACCGCTGGAATGCAAACTGGGAAGGCGAAGTCAAAGTCGACGCGATTGATACCGTGGAGGCTACTTTGACGGTATTACTTCATCATTCTCAC
>JBGCFB010000381.1:0-14097 GCA_045106685.1 Bacteroidia bacterium
CTACTGGCTACTGGCTACTGGCTACTGGCTACTGGCTACTGGCTACTGGCTACTGGCTTAAAAGCTTATGTATTCATCATTATAAGGTTTCAAAAACAATCTCTTTTCTGGCCAAAAGCTAATCGCCAACAGCCAATAGCCGCGAAGCCTCTTTTCTGGCCAAAAGCTAGTCGCCAAAAGCCAGAAGCCTCCCAATAAAATGTAACTTGCGCCCATGCGATTTCGCGACTTCGATCCGGTTCATGGAAAATACAGCTGGTTTTGGCTTGTCATACTTGGCATTTTGCTCCTCGCGGGCAATGCGCGTGTAGGCCTATGGGACCAGGATGAAGCAGCCTATGCCGGCTTTGGCAGGCACATGATCGAAACCGGCGATTGGTTGGTGCCAGAATACACCTGGTCAGAGGTCCATCGCAAGCCACCGTTCCACTTTTGGGGCATTGCGATTTCACAATACATTTTTGGAGAAAACACCTGGGCAACGCGGCTTCCAGGGGCCATTGCGATATGGCTGAGTTGCTTTTTGTTGTGGACACAAGCTTCCAACATTTTTGGCAAGGCTATCGGGCGCTGGGCTGCGCTTATCTTAGGCACATCCGGCCTTATACAGGCATTAGGCCATATAAGCCTCACAGATAGCTCCTTATTGCTGTGGCAGACACTTGCCGCACTTTCCCTTTTACACGTCGTAAATGCGATGAAAGGCCACTCCTGGTGGTTCTGGCTAGCCATTGGGCTGGGAGCGCTCACCAAAGGACCGCCTATCATCATATTCAGCAGCCTGATGCTTATCTCGCTCATCCTGCTGCATCCCCATCGAAAATTCTTATTTCGATTCCGGTTTTGGCTCGGTCTTCCGCTTGCGGTTTTACCTTTATTCATATGGGGATATCTCGCCTGGCAACGAGACGATGGCGTCTTCGTCAGCTGGCTTATCGACTGGTATATTTTAAAACGTGTAAGCGGCAGCGTTTTTGGTCAAAGCGGCCCTCCGGGATACCATTTGGCCTTTATGCTTTTGATGTTTCTGCCTTGGCTGGCGGTGCTACCTTTTGCTATAAAAAAAGCCTGGAAAGGTGCCAAAAAGCATAAGGCTCAAACGGTGGAAATCCTCGCCTGGCTAGCTGCTGGTTGGCTTCCGTATGAGATCGTTTCGTCCAAATTGCCGACCTACGCCTTTGCGGCTCATCCGGCATTCGCACTATTGCTTGCATATGGTTTATTCCATTGGAAACCAGCGTCTAAATTGGGCGTGTTTTTTCTTGAAAAAAAGCAGTCCTGGCTAGCGGTTTTGTGCGCATTCTATCTACTTATATGGGGCGTATTCCTACCCCAATTCGGCCACCTAAAAGACAGCTCCCTCATGGTTAAGGCAAGCCTGGAACAACACTTTGATGCAAACGCTCCAATGCTGATTGGTCAAAGTAAAGCAATGCCACCCAGCCTACCTTTTTACCTTGAAAAACACCATCCCCTTAGCTACAATATCAATCCTCCAAAAATTACTAAATGGACGCAAGAAAACCCCAATGGAGGACTTATCCTGAACTTTGAGCAAGCATACAAGGTAACGCAACTCAGCTCATTTGTACCTATTGATACCGTATCATGGCGCACCAGCGGCAAGAATACGGTGATTGATTATGTGATTTTGAAAAAAGGGCAATAGAGGGATAATTGACAATTAGCGATTAGATCATGATCAATGACTAATGATAATTGTTAAGCAAATAAATTGCCCTGTTCGAGATTCGCTCCAGGGCTGCGACCAAAATGCTCAAAGGCGCGTTCGGTCGCGACTCTGCCACGTGCCGTTCGCTTGATAAAACCTTCCATAATCAGGTAGGGCTCATAGACCTCTTCGATGGTTTCGGCTTCTTCTCCAGCGGAGGCAGCGATCGAATTTAATCCTACAGGTCCTCCCTTGAATTTATCGATAATGGTGAGCAAAATTTTGTTATCCATATCATCCAAACCAGCCTCATCTACCTCAAGGGCTGTAAGGGTCAGCTTAGCGATATCCATGGTGATAACACCGTCTCCTTTTACCTGAGCAAAATCTCTGCAACGACGCAAAAGTCGGTTTGCAATACGCGGCGTACCGCGACTTCGGCGGGCAATTTCGAGCGCAGCATCTGGGTCGATTTCAACTTCCAAAACGCGGGCTGACCGAATCAAAATACCTTGTAGGGTTTCAGCATTGTAATACTGGAGGCGGAAATTGATTCCAAAACGCGCCAAAAGCGGCGAAGTGAGCAAGCCTGCTCGTGTGGTTGCTCCTACAAGGGTAAATGGATTAAGACCAATCTCAATGCTTCGGGCATTGGGGCCGGTTTCCACCATGATGTCGATTTTAAAATCCTCCATGGCAGAGTACAGATACTCTTCTACTACTGACGAAAGACGGTGTATTTCATCAATAAAAAGCACATCGCCTTCCTCAAGCTTTGTGAGGAGGCCGGCAAGGTCGCCTGGCTTCTCCAAAACAGGACCAGAAGTGGTCGTGATATTGGCCTGAAGCTCGTGAGCGATGATAAAGGAAAGCGTAGTTTTCCCTAGCCCAGGAGGGCCATGAAGCAAGACATGATCAAGAGATTCGCCACGGTTGTGAGCCGCAGTTACAAATACCTGAAGGTTCTCGATGATCTTTGGCTGGCCCGAAAACTCATCAAATAATTGCGGACGTAATTGTTCGTCCTCTGGCGTTTGGTGGTTTGGGTCTAAGGCCTCATTGCGCATCATTCAACAATATTAATAACTTTTTTGGCAAAAAGTAATCAAAAATAGCAAAACAGGCCGACTACTTAGACTTCTTCTTGGTAGATTCCTTTTTCCAGGTATCATATACAGATAGAAGCCCAAATACGATCAGGCCGATTGCGGCAACAACAATGATGGTTTTCAGGGTCTTAAGAAGAGCCGTAATAAGGATAATGATTCCTACTGGCAAGGCTATTTTACCCCAAAGAGGAAGCTTATTAAAAAATGAAATAAGCCAATTTTTTGTCCATGAACTCATAGCGGCAAGTTAGTTATTTTTAGTTTAGGAGGTAAGTCGTGCAAAAAGAGAATTTGGTACAAAAACTCCACACATATCCAATGCTAAACTCAGTTATCTCACAATGGTCTTGTATAAAAGTGGATTGGAAATACGACATACTAAATCAGAAATACGACATCAGATCTGAAGAAAAATCGCTCACATAAGCGGGTAGTATGCTGGAATCTTGCTTCACAATAGCGTATCTTAGAGCCAGTGACAATTGTTTTTCTTTCAAAATATTCCACCCAGTATGCCAGATTCAGTCATAGCAGTAGCCATCGTAGAAGACAATGCCGACATCCGAGAAGGCTTTTCATTTATCATCAATAATAGCCCAAATTGTGTGGTAACAGGAGCTTATCCTGATGCCCAGACAGCGATTCCTGCTATTCTGGCAACACCACCCGATGTTATCTTGATGGATATTCAAATGCCGGGTATGTCTGGAATTGAATGTGTGAAAATTCTCAAAAATGAGATGCCGGATCTCGACGTCCTGATGATCACCGTTCATTCTGATGACAATTATGTATTCGATTCGCTACGAGCAGGGGCATGTGGTTATTTGACTAAAAATACAAAACCTGAACGTCTGGTAGAGGCCATTCAGGAGGCAAATAAAGGCGGCGCCCCAATGAGTTCAAACATCGCTCGAATGGTTGTAGGCTCATTTAATGCAAAGCCGAATTCACACCCTGAACTCACCCGTCGTGAGCGTGAAGTACTGGAAGAGCTTTGTAATGGAAAAAGCTATAAAATGATCGCTGACAGCCTTTGCGTAAGCGAAGACACGGTGCGTTTTCATATCAAAAAAATCTACCGCAAACTTCAGGTAAACTCTAAATCTGAAGCGGTTATTAAAGCAATCAAAGACAGGATCGTGTAAGAAGTTTCTCGCTCCGCGAGAGACAACGAAGAGCCTCGGTTTTGCCTCGGCAATGAAAAGAAATCGTGAAACGATTTCTTTTCATTAATTTTGCAGCATGACTACAGATACAGCAATGATAACGGTAACGGAACGCGCGAAGGAGCATATCCATTCGTTGCGTGAAGAGCAGGGCCACGATGCAGATTTTGGCTTACGTGTGAGTGTAGAAGGTGGTGGTTGCTCTGGCTTGATGTACAAACTGGACTTTGATTCCACAGAGAAGCCGGGCGATCAGATAGTAGAGGATAATGAGGTAAAGCTGTATGTAAACATGAAAAGCTTGCTTTATTTGGTGGGTACAGAACTGGATTATACGGGTGGCCTGCAAGGCCAGGGATTCTTTTTCAACAACCCTAACGCATCGCGCACTTGCGCCTGCGGCGAAAGCTTTTCAGTATAATGCACCTTGTCGTACTTACAGGAGCTGGCATCAGTGCCGAAAGCGGCCTGAAGACCTTTCGTGGAGCCGGAGGCTTATGGGAAGGTCACGCCGTTACGGACGTCGCTACCCCCGAGGCTTTCCAAAGGGACCCAGCACTTGTTTTGCGGTTTTATAATGAAAGGCGAAAGCAAGCCTTCGCAGTGCATCCCAATGAAGGCCACAAGGCCCTTGTGGAGCTTGAAAAGCATCTCAAAGTAAGTATCATCACCCAAAACGTAGATGACCTCCATGAGCGGGCTGGTTCACAACATGTGACACATCTGCACGGAGAACTTCGCAAAAAACGATCGACGGCGAATCCTGACTATATCGAGGACTGGAATGATGACCTTTCGGTAGGCGATCTGGCTCCTGACGGAGGGCACTGGCGACCTCATATTGTGTGGTTTGGGGAGGAAGTCCCGATGATGACTTATGCTGCGCATATCGCCGAACAGGCGGATGCCTTGCTTATTGTTGGGACATCGCTTCAGGTGTATCCCGCTGCCGGCCTCGTTGATTTCGTCCCGGAGCATGCTCCGATTTATCTGGTTGATCCTAATATACCAGAAGGCTTTCGGCACCATCCGCGCATTACTGCGATCGAAGAGCCAGGTAGCACAGGCGTGGCAAAAGCTGCTGAGTATATTCTTGGTGGGTTTTGAAATAATACATTAAATCTGTTTAGTGTTTGGGGTTTTGAGTTCAGGGCTGGGTTCCTGGGTAAATTGCACGAGTAAAACCCAAAACCTTCGTCTCAAAACACAAAACAGATTCACCCAAACTGTTCGGGAATTTCTTTACCTTGCCGAGAGAAAAACCCTCCGCACATGTCTCCCGATCACATTCTCGAAGTACATAATCTTACCGTTGATTTCCCTGGCACTCAAGCAGTTAAGGGCATTTCTTTTTCTGTAAAAAAGGGTAAAACACTGGGAATCGTAGGTGAGTCGGGAAGTGGCAAATCCGTTACAGCGCTGTCGATCATGCGGCTGATTACTCAGCCAGGCTCAGTTAGTGCAGAAAGTAGCCTTTTGTACCAAAATAAGAACGGGAAAGAAGTTGATATTGTGGCCTTGGCGGATAACGATCTGCGAAGCATCCGAGGTAATGAAATTGCCATGATCTTCCAGGAGCCGATGACCTCGCTCAATCCGGTCTATACCTGTGGATACCAGGTCATGGAGAGCTTAAGGTTGCACCTGAGCATGAGCAAAAAAGAGGCAAAGCAGCGAACACTGGAGCTTTTCAAACGTGTAGAGCTCCCTCGTCCGGAACAGATGCTCAAGGCATATCCACACGAGATTTCAGGAGGTCAAAAACAGCGAGTAATGATCGCAATGGCGATGTCCTGCAATCCAGGCATTTTGATCGCCGATGAGCCTACGACTGCCCTTGATGTGACTGTACAAGCAAGTATCCTCAGGCTTATGCAACAGCTTCAGGAGGAGGAAGATGCGGCCATTATGTTCATTTCGCACGACCTCGGTGTAATCGCCGAAATCGCTGATGAGGTACTGGTTATGTATCAGGGCGAGATCGTAGAGCAAGGGCCGGTTTTGGATATTTTTTCAAATCCGCAGCATCCCTATACACAAGGCCTGCTGGCCTGCCGTCCGCCTATAAATAAGAAAATTCATCGCCTTCCAACAGTTGCAGATTTTTTACAAGAAAAATCCCCAACGCTGGCAAGCAATTCTGAGAACAATACCGTCTCAAAAGAAGCACCTCAGCCTATTTTGCGCGTCCAAAATCTTAAGACGTGGTTCCCTGTCCGACAAGGTTGGTTCAGTCGTGAGAAACGATATGTGAAAGCAGTGGACGATGTGAGTTTTGAAGTCAATGAAGGCGAAACACTTGGCCTTGTGGGCGAGTCTGGTTGCGGTAAGACAACGCTTGGTCGCTCCATTCTCAGGCTTATCGAGCCTACCGAAGGTTCAGTGATTTTTGAAGGGCAAGACCTCGCCAAACTTGATGACAAAGGCATGCGTGCTATGCGCAAGGACCTTCAAATCATTTTTCAGGACCCATACAGCGCCCTCAATCCTCGCATACCCATCGGAGAGTCCATTGTAGAGCCTATGCACGTTCATGGCCTCTACGGCGACGCAGCAAGGCGCAAAGTCCGCGCAATCGAATTGCTTGAAAAGGTTGGACTTGGTGAGGAGCATTACCATCGTTTCCCGCATGAGTTTTCAGGTGGTCAGCGTCAGCGAATTTGTATTGCCCGGGCATTGGCTGTGGAACCTCGTTTTATTATTTGTGACGAAAGCGTAAGTGCACTCGATGTGAGTATCCAGGCGCAGGTCTTGAACCTGCTGAAGGAGCTTCAGGAAGAGTTTGGTTTCACCTATATTTTCATCTCGCACGACCTGAGTGTGGTGCGCTTTATGAGTGACTATATTATGGTGATGAATAAAGGCAAGGTCGTCGAGTCTCGTCCTGCTGAAGATTTGTTCCAAAACCCTGAATCAGACTACACGAAGCAGCTCATCCAGGCGGTTCCTGTGGGGACGGTGGAGCGTATTAGGCAACGTATTGGAGCTGAATAAGGCAGAGAGTGCATAGCAGAAAGTTTAAAACTTAGAAGCTTTGGGGATTCCCAGGTTTTAACTTTGAGCTTTAAACTATGCACGTTGAATTCAGAAGCACTACCTCCGATTAAACACAGCCGCGCAATCCAGCGTGTCGCTATTTTGAATAATCCTGTATATCAGCGTGAACTGACTTGCGCCAGGGCCGAATCCTCCTGAGCCTGTGACGCGTCCAAAATGCATAAACTGCTCAGGAACAACGACTTCCTGCGCTCTTGGCACGCGAACGA
Organism: Bacteroidia bacterium; assembly: GCA_045106685.1. Taxonomy (GTDB): domain Bacteria; phylum Bacteroidota; class Bacteroidia; order J057; family J057; genus JAUIGE01. Next base: position 7,217 of record JBGCFB010000381.1, read on the forward strand.
CTACCTTAGCGGTACCGCCTTGTCCTGCCTTATTATGAAAGTTTACAAGGGTAATTTCGTCAAAGCGAGGTCCGGGCAATACCTCTACAACAAACTGCTCATTCAAATCACAGTCCTCCACAACATCATATACCCCCAGATACTTTTGTGTCCAAAGACTGTCACATTTAGCACCTTCAAATCCAGGGCTACAGATACAACGCGCGATGCCTTGATTATCTACCAGGCAAGTATCTGAATTCTGACAATCAAGCCTGGTACATGGATCGATAACGACCTCGCAACGCAGGCCTGTAAAACCATCAGGGCAGTCGCACCTGCCGTCGATGCATATGCCTGCATTTTCGCACTGCACATCTGCGCACTCATCCTGACAAGCCTGTCCAAGGAGCATTACTAATAAAACAAAGGCAATATTTCGAATCATGGTATTGGGGTTAAAAAAAGCGCTTCGCCTGAGTAGACGAAGCGCTTACAACTTATTGGGTTTGCCGTTCAGCTTTTTACTTCACGACCCACTTGAGGGTAGTATTCGCAGTCTGCTGGGCGTCTGTAATTTGTACTTGTACAAGGTAAATACCTGGCTGAATATTATTCGATGTGAGGTCAAGCACATGTTCTCCTGCAAGGTAACCCTGGCGGTTGATCGTCGCGATCTGGCGGCCATCCATGGTATAAACCGTAGCCTCTACCTGAGCATCACCAGGAAGCGCAATACCGATTTGTGTATTGGCACCTTCAGATGGGTTAGGATAAAGCTTTACAACAGGGTCAGAAATTGTGATTTCTTCACCAACGATTCCACCACCTGTACGACCGCTAAAGCCGAGGTCAGTAGTTGACCAAACACCATTTCCGTGCGAGCCTACATAGATCGTATTGTCTTCCTGCAAGCGGAAGTCGCCTGTGCGATCATCAACAATGATCGTTTTGTATTTCTGTAGGTAAATATCGTAAATCGGATGCTTGCCATAAGAAGCTGGCATCTCAGACTTCCATGTAGGGCTGTCGTTGAGGTCCTTGGTAGAATACAAACCTGATTCTGTACCAACGAGAAGAGTTACGTCTCCTGATGAAGGGTCTTTTGCAAATTGAGCAGCATATGCTTGCTCAAATCCTCCAGGTCCGTCAAATACAGGAATGAAGGTTGTAGTAATGGTGTTGGCACCTTCAATCAACCATAGGTAAGATAGCGGATCTTCGCCACCATAACCAGCAAAGGTTACAGCAATCTGTGAAGGATCTTCAGGATTAACAGCAATATCAGTGATCCAGCGACCGTCCATCGTTGAGGTATAGTCAATCGGAGCACCACCAGCCTGAGAAGATATTTCAATAATATTTCCACTATTCAGCGTAGCGTTATAAAAATCCAGATCAGGAGCAGCATCGATTCTGAAGATTTTACCAGCACTCGTTCCAAAGTAAACACTATTACTTCCATCACTGGCTGGAGTAACGACAGTAAAGAATTCTTCGCGACCAAGGACATTATTCGAAATACGATCCCAACGAGGATTCAGGCCATTACCACTACTGAAGGTGAAATTAACAAGCCAAGCGTAGCGCTTTGAAGTATAATAGACATAGTTTGGAAGTTTCTGAAGACTATCTCTATCAGGGTACTCCAACAATTCACTAAGACTTGCATCACCAGGAGCGATATAATTGTCAGGGATATACTCGTCTATCGCAAAAGCGTGCATAGGGTATGCAGGACTTGCGTCAAACAAGCTTCCGATATCACTAGCGCTTGTAACACTAGCATTAGCACGGTCAATAAATATATCACTTCCACTAATACCATCAAGACCACGATACACAACAGAATCCACTACCCCAGAAGATGGGCGTAGAATCGTATCGGTATTTAATGGAAGTGAATAAAATGGAGCAAATGAACTACCAAACGTTCCATCAGACTTAACAAGTCCTTGATCAGCTCCTTCCACAATCATGCTACCTGGGAAGAGGTAACTAAAAGCAAGCTGGCTATAGTTTTGAGAATTACGACCTCCACCTGCGCCTTCAAGCGTACCAAAACGCTTTGTTGCTGGTGACCAGGTAGAATCAATATCGCCAGGGTTCGTATCAGGACCAATCTGATTTTTCCAATAGTTAACATTCGTTGTAACACCGTGGATATCAGTAGAAGCTAAAACAGCACGCTGACCACCTTCGCCGTAGACACTCCAGGCACCTACACGAACGATATTAGAAGAACCGTAACCTGCAGTTGTGGGACGGAATGTATTACCACGGTCTAGTGAACGCATGATATTACTTCCTGTACCTACGAACATCTCGGAAGGGTCATTAGGGTTAATCGCGATTGAATAAATAGGAGTTGGCAGGTATTTCCCTGGTGCAAAAATTGAATTCGCATCAAAGTGCTGCACGCCATTTTTAGACCATCCTAGTTCATTATTATAAATAAACCAGTTGTTACCCGTTACAATTAACTCATCAGGATCACCAGGCTTCACAGTCATAACATAGCTATCACGTGCAGCATTTTCGTTGTTTCCTAGCGGATTAAATGTCGCACTACCTGTTGGAGAATAAGGTCTCCAATTTTCACCAGCATTGTCTGAGCGAAATACACCTCTAAAAGGCGCGCTACCAGAACCAGAAGAACCAACATACATGATATTAGGATCATCTGAAGAGATCGCGATTTCTACACGAACTGTAGACAAGTTTTGTCTAACAGGGTCCACGGTAGTTTTAGTAAACGTTGCTCCATTGTCTTTTGAAGTATAAAGTTCCTCTTCAGAACCAATAAAGACTGTAGAGCCATTCACTTCAATGTCGAAGATGATCTCATTTTTAATATCATCCGGGCCTTCTGGCTGGTTGAGTGTTTGGAAGTCATCATCTGAATAAAACAGACCTTCGCGGGTCGCAACAAATACACGACCTCCTTCACCAACAGCAATTTTCTGAACACCCAAAAACGGGCCATCATATGATTCTGTAGGAAAATCTTTGGTGGTAGCGTTATCATTCGACCAACTTGCTCCATTATCTGTAGAAACGTAGACACCTGAACCAGGCAAGCCTATGAATCCGGGCGTACCATCTGCAAAAGAAGGCTGCCATCCTGAAGTATGGATAGCATTTTGAAGGAAAGTAATTTCACCTGTTCCGGCGTAAAGCTTGTTACCGTTGGAGGCCAAAGCCGTAACGGTGGGATTACCAGTGTATCCTTCCAATTTGATCCAACTCCTTCCTTTGGAGGTGCTGGTATAAATCCCGCCGCCTGCGGAGGCTGCAAAGAGATTGCCATTGGCATCAAATACGATAGAACGGGTACGGTTACCCAAAGCCTCTGGGCCGTGGTGGGCCCAGGTAAGTTGCGCAGTTGCTTCTGACGCGAAGCCCATTAATAGGGCGATAAATAAAATTGCGTAAACGTTGAGTTTCATGCGGTTTAGCGTTTGATCCTAGTCTGTAAAATAACTACCTGCTGTTCAACAATACAAGTAAGGCACTGGTCCATTTTGTCATATACATTACACAGGTTTCGCAGTAACAAACAGTCCACAATTAGCTAATCATAGCCAAAATGTACCCTAATGGCATTTTTAGCAAGGAATTTTACCAAAATTATTACACAAAAACAGACTAATTAATCCCAAATAGGAGCCTGTTATGTACTTTTCCACGATCTGTTGACAACTGATATTGAAACAACTATATAATTAGCTGACTTTTACAGGATAATCGATCTTTCCAATTAACACGAGTCCCTAGCGTTCATCCCTTTCTGATAATAAGCATCAAGTAATTTCCTATGTCAACTCATCTTGTAGAAGAACCATTACTAAAAGAAAACCCTAATCGCTTTGTCATTTTCCCTATCCAGGACAAAGAAATCTGGGAGTTTTACAAAAAAGCCGTAGCCAGTTTCTGGACCGCAGAAGAAATTGATCTTTCAAATGATCAGAAAGACTGGGACAGTCTTAGCGACAATGAACGCCACTTTGTTAAACACGTGCTTGCATTCTTTGCAGCTTCTGATGGCATCGTAAACGAAAACCTCGCAGAGCAATTTGTAAGTGAAGTACAATCTACTGAAGCCAAATTTTTCTATGGCTTTCAGATTGCGATTGAGAATATTCACTCTGAGACATATTCGCTTTTGATCGACACCTTGATCAAAGACCCAAAGGAGAAGGACTACCTTTTCAATGCTATGGAAACAGTTCCAGCTGTTAAGAAAAAAGCTGAATGGGCCCTGAAGTGGATCAATAATGAGCAGTCATTTGCTGAGCGTCTTGTAGCGTTTGCAGCAGTGGAAGGTATTTTCTTCTCTGGTTCGTTCTGTTCTATTTTTTGGTTAAAAAAGCGCGGCTTAATGCCTGGCCTTTCCTTCTCCAATGAGTTAATCTCACGTGATGAAGGTTTGCACTGCGACTTTGCATGTCTCCTTTTCTCCAAGCTCATCAACAAGTCTTCATACGATCGTGTAAAGGAAATTCTCCTCGATGCTGTAGAAATTGAAAAAGAGTTTATCACGGAAGCGCTTCCTGCCTCATTGATCGGCATGAACGGTGACATGATGAAGGATTACATCGAATTTGTCGCCGACCGCTTGTTTAATGCGCTTGGCTTTGACAAAGTATTCGAAACAGCAAATCCATTCCCTTGGATGGAGCTTATATCCCTACAAGGCAAAACCAACTTCTTTGAAAAGCGCGTAGGTGATTACCAAAAAGCCGGCGTCCTCACAAAGAATGACGACACGGGCTTTGACCTGGAGGCTGATTTTTAATTTGATGATTTAATAATTTGATGATTAGCTGATTAATTTTCATAATCAGCTAATCCTCAAATCAGCTAATCAATTTACTCTTCCAACAGGATACCGCATATAGGTCGGTTCAAAATTGGGAGACTTTTTATAGAGATAATACAAGCGCATAAACGGACTTGCCGCAAATGCGCTATCTGAGGCCAGCTTCTGCTCAAATTCGAGTTGAAGCTGGTCGTCGTTTTGGAGCATTTGTTCTGCCTCCGGTTCAAATACATAGGCAGAGAACCATTCCTTTTGCATCAAAATCCCATCAAAGAAGTTCCATCTAAAAAATGAATCGTGGCTTTCAGGCTCCAATACATGCATGATATATGCCCGAGCAGCCTGATCGGTCGGAACCAGATAATCACCAGTATGGAAGGCCAGGGTTTCGCTTTCAGTGCGGGTGATCACTTCATCATGATAAAAATGTCCTTCCCAGGGTGTAGTTCTGCTTTTGAAACTCACGATATAGCTCACCTCAACCTCCACTTCCTCATCATCGGAAAATTGGCGCATTTCTACCCCATTGGCCTTGAGTCGCTCAATCACATGGCGATAGGCATGCGGTACGATATATGCCTGAGGCGTTTTCTGCTGTGTTTTTGCGGTGTAGGTCTGGTAGTAAGGGATGTTTTGGGAAAAAGGAGCAGTACGGTCATAGTATAATTGCTGTGATCCTGTCACGGTACTCTCCTTATACTTCGGGGCGTATCCGTGATACATAATAGAATCATGTTGAGAGCGATCGAGTTCCCAAAACAAGGTCTCAGTCTGCTGCATCAGAATATGCTGCCGCGCTTTTTGTATCGTTTCGCCTACCGCTTTATGGTGATTATGAAGATAGGTCAATCCGCTTTCCAAAGTCGCGTAAGTCGCCGACACACGCTGCTCAAAGGTCTTGAGCATATGCGCTTCCGTGACAAGGCTCAAGCAACCAAACAGCGACGCATAGCCCGTCGCATATCGTGGGTGATCCGCAAATGCGGACAAACCTTGCTCCGGAGGATTCCCCCAGCGCAACGGATTCACATAGACTGACGAAGGAATACCTTGCTTATTCAGCGTCTCTGTAATGGTAGGCATCACCTTGTCTGACATCAGGCTCGCCAGCATGGGAGGCAACTTTTGCGACATCGAAGGAATGAAGGTAATATGAGCAGGATAGTCAGCGCCGTTTGTTGTGTGTGTATCAATAAAAAAGTCAGGAAGCCACTTCTGAAACACCTTTGAAAAGGCGAGTGCATTACGGCTATCGCATTTTACAAAGTCGCGATTGAGGTCAAGATTGCGGGCATTACCACGAAATCCATAGGCCTGAGGGCCTTGCTGGTTGGCGCGTGAGCAGCAACCTCGGTTTAGACTTCCACCAACGTTGTACAGCGGAATGATGCATATGACCGTGTGATCCAGAAGCCGCTGCATCCCAGGTTTATATAGAATATCGCGAGCGAGCATCATCGAGGCGTCGACGCCGCAAGGCTCACCGGGGTGAATCGCATTATTGATAAATAGCACGCGCTTTCCTTGCTTGCGGGCGTCAGCGGCATCGGTCACTTCAGAATTGGAGATGGTCACGAGATGAATCGGACGGCCTACGTCGGCCAGGCCGATTTCATCGATTTTGACCTGCTTATTTTCCCTGGCGAGGCGTGTATAATAGCTGATGGCGTCGGCCCAGGTGCTGGTCGCCACCTTGCCGCTACGCTCGTAGGGCGTAAGCCATGTGTCTGCGATTGGAGATTGGAGATTAGAGATTGGGAATTGTAGATTGGGTTTCGTTGGTGCCAAACAGAAAGCCACCAGGATAAGACTGAGTATAGCGCGCATCTTTTTGGGGGAAAGTTAGGGAAATCATTATTCATGAGTCATTAATAATTCTCTTAGTAAAACGAAAAAAATAAAATGGTCATAATGCGTAGAGATTTTGGTTTCAGACAAGGAAGTTGTCTAACGAATCCCAAAAGGATTGTCATGTCGAGCCGCGGAGCTGGCGAGACATCTTGACTTTTAGCTAATTGGTCGATAAAGTCAAGATTTCTCCTCAGCTACGCGAGTCGAAATGACAATTTTTCTAAAAAAT
>JBGCFB010000382.1:0-9722 GCA_045106685.1 Bacteroidia bacterium
GCCTGCGTTGATGATGTTGGCGTCAATATGCTGCGCTAGAAACTGGTGTGCACCCGGAGCCGGGTGACGCATGACTACCATGTCGACTTTCATCGCAAGGATATTGTGCACCGTGTCGAGGAGGGTTTCGCCTTTTTTTACTGAAGAAGAAGAAGCCGAAAAGTTCACCACGTCAGCTGAAAGGCGCTTTTCTGCTAATTCAAATGAGATTCGGGTGCGGGTCGAATTTTCAAAAAATAAGTTCGCAACCGTCGTGTCACGTAGCGATGGCACTTTCTTGATCGGGCGATTGATCACCTCTTTAAACTCCTCGGCAGTAGTGAAAATATTGTGGATGTCTTCAGCGCTGATATCCTTAATGCCAAGCAGGTGACGCATAGTATTTGCTTTGGTAGATTGGTCGAATTATAGAATCTGACGCAAATATACAGTTTGGGACTAAAAAGTCTACTAATGAAAAAGAGGCTCCGCCGTAATTACGGTAGAGCCTCACAAAAGGAAGGGTAGGGTTCGTGTACGTTACTTTTTTACAAAACGCTTTGTCAAAATTCCTTCATTAGCGCTAAGACGTAGGAGGTAAATCCCGGCTGGTAGTGCATCGACGTTCACGATCTCATTAGAGGCTTTCACCTTTTGAGACCGAAGTATTTTTCCCTGAATATCTACAATGCTGAGCATCGGATTACTAAGAACTTGCTGTTCCTGGATTGTGATTGCTAGTCTATTCTGAACAGGGTTTGGACTTATCGTAAATGTATTTAGAGCAAGGTTTTGAGCTAATCCTGTAGTTTTTCTTACTTCCACTTTTCCTTTTACTGTAAAGCCCTCACGGGTGATCTCTACCTCATAGCTTCCAGGTTCAGTCACTGAAAGGCTAGGCTTGGTGCTTCCGTCTTGCCAGCGGTATTGCGCATCGGGACCTACCCATGCATTGAGATTCATGCTGCTGCCTTTCATTTCGATAATGCCCTGATCGCCCATTTGCATAGGAATGACGCTATTAGGGGCTACGTTGTATAATTCGTTGAAGGCTATGTTGGTAATGTAAACAGGCTGACTATTAACGCGGTTTACTGGGCGTGCACTTATGCGAGTACCTGTTACGGTATTTACAGTAATGATTTCCTGGCCGTTGGCTCTTTGGCGAGGGTAGAAGTAGCGGTTGGTGGTAGGGTCAATATCGCATACACCAGCGCTGAAGCAATCGTTCGAAACGGCTGTATTTGAAAGCACCGTTAAGGCTCCTGTTGCAGGATCAGCTTTGGCGAGAAATAACTCCCCTTGGCAAGGAGTCAATCCTGTACCAAATTTGAAAATCAAGCCGTAAATCTGGCCATCCATATAGTTATAGGTGATATTCATGAAAGCAGAAGGGCCGAAGCTTGCCGGGATATTGACTCTCACTTTAGAAGCCGCCAGTCCAGTATTTAAATCGACAGTAATGAGCTGGTTGCCATCTCTTAAGTAAAAGTAGCGACGACCTATCGGATCTATATCAGCATCGCCCTGACTAAATATGTCCGCACTTATGGGATTGGTCGATATGACCCTAACCTGACCCGTGCTGATGTCCGCTGCGGCAAGGCGCAAGGCCCCCAGCGTAAACTGCAAACCATAAATGGTATCGTTTAGCCAGTTGAATGCAATGTTCGTCAAAGGCGCGATAGCGTTTGTACTATTGGACAACCTTGGTGAAGTAATGGCCTGCCCAGTATTGAGATTGACGGTATAAAGCCTGTTATCTCTTACATAAAAATAGCGCCCTGAAACTGGATCAATATCCGAAACACCTGAGCCAAATCGGTCGGGACTGATAGGGTTTGGAGAAATGACATTTGTCGCACCTGTCGCCGGGTTTAAACTTGCGAGCTCAAGTTGGCTGTTCGTGAAATTGAGGCCGTATATCTCGGCGCCTTGCTGCCCGAAAACAATGCTCCCTGCAAAGCATATCAATAAAAGGAATGAAGTAATAAATTGACGCATAGTCGTATGGTTTAATGATAGATTAATACAAATATGGTGTATGTCTTGTTTTAAAAAGAATGAAAAATAACTCCATTCTGGCTTCTGTAATTGAGCTATTGTGGGGTAAGTGACTGATATTGAATTGCTTATGAATTTATGTGTTCATCCCTTTGTCAATCATACAGAAGTATTGTCCTCCGTCTCTCTATATTTTCCCTTCATTCCATCTTTTCTTGCTTTCACGCAGCTTGACTTGAGCAGCCATTTATTTAAGGGAACCTTTGGGTCATTCATCCCCAACTCAACCAAGTCATGAAAACCTTAATCAACCAAACATCCTTGCTAAGCCTGTTGGCTTGCCTGTTCCTGTTTCCCGCAGGAGCTTTTTCCCAAAACATAACCCAGACTATCCGTGGAACGGTCCGTGATATGGATACTCAAAGCCCTATCACGGGCGCCGCGGTGTATATCCCAGCGCTGGAAAAAGGCGCCTACACCGACGAAGACGGCGAGTTCCATATCAAGGAAATCCCATTGGGTCGCCACGCGCTCTTTGTGAGCTTTCTGGGATATGAAGCTCGTAGCTTCCCCAACGTCGTTGTTACGTCTGGTAAGGAAGTCGTGCTCACCGTCGATATGACCGAGTCGGTTGCCGAAACTGAGGAGGTCGTTATCGTAGGCGGCCCTAAAAAAGGCGCAAACGCAAACGAACTTTCGGTGGTAAGTACACGGGCATTTTCTGTTGATGAAGGAAAGCGCTTTGCTGGCTCCTTCGATGATCCTTCTCGTATGGCCAGCTCTTTTGCTGGTGTCAGTGGGGGAGAGGATGACTCCGAAAATGAGATCGTTATTCGCGGTAATTCACCTCGCTTTTTGCTCTGGCGTATCGAAGGAATAGAGGTTCCAAGCCCTAATCACTTTACCGACCAGGGAGCTTCCAGCGGAGCTGTGAGTATTCTCAGTGCCAATATGCTCGCCAATTCTGATTTCTCTACCGGTGCATTCGGAGCGGAATATGGAAATGCGCTTTCGGGTGTTTTTGATATTAGCTTACGAAAAGGAAATAACGAAAAACGTGAATACGCTGCGCAGGTAGGCGTTTTGGGTGCAGATGTGGCCCTGGAAGGCCCCTTTAAAAAAGGAGGAAAAGCTTCTTATCTGGTCAATTATCGCTATTCAACCTTGGCTATTCTTGGTGGATTGGGCCTTGAACTTGTAGGCGATGCGATTCCCGTATTCCAGGATTTATCGTTCAAGCTCCACTTACCTACTCAGAAGTATGGAACCTTTTCTGTCTTTGGAATCGGTGGCTTGAGTCACATCGATGACCAAGGTGATTGGTATCGCCCTGATAGCAGTTTTGGCCTTGTGTGGAAAGACCGCTTCGACTCCGATATGGGGATGGCGGGTATCAACCATCACCTACTTATTGGTAACAAAACTGTCCTCAAAACGAGCCTTGCAGTAACCGGCCAAAACGTTGCATATTATGAAGATGAGGTCGATTCTACCAATGTATTGCGCCCAAGCTATGAAGAGTCTTTTGGTACCGTTACCATGCGCGCAAAAACAGAACTTTCTCATAAAATAAACGCCAGGCATCTTGTTAAAGCAGGAGCAATTCTTTCTAATGATAACTACAATCTCTTTTCCAACGACTATGATTTTGAGGATAAAAGATGGACTGAAATTCTACGTGATAGTGGCAATGCCATGACTGCCCAAGCCTATGCGAACTACCGCTTTCGCCCGACAGATCGTCTTACGATCGTGGCTGGTATGCACATGATGCACTTCGGCCTTACCAGCGAAACCAGCTATGAGCCACGCGCGAGCATCAAGTACCAACTCGATGAGAAAAGCTATGTGAGCGCAGGTTTTGGTGTCCATAGCCGAAGAGCAGATTTGGCTACCTTTTTTGCAAAAAACACTGATGCAGAAGGAAGGGTAACCCAGCCTAATATCAATCTTGGTATGGCCAAAGCGCGGCACTATGTGATAGGCTATGATCGCATGTTCGGCGATAATATTCACTTGCGTGCGGAGGCGTACTATCAGGATCTGTACAATGTTCCGGTTTTGAATGACTCAACCTTCTCCGAATCATCATTGAATAGTACAGCAGGATTTACCACTGCCGACCTGGTGAATCGCGGTACAGGAAAGAATTACGGAGTCGAGTTAACTCTGGAAAAATTCTTCTCTGATAATTGGTATTTCCTTGTAACAACATCGCTATACGAATCGAAATATGCGAGCATCGACGGAAAGGAATACAACACGCGCTACAATGGAAATTTTGTAAATAACTTCCTGATCGGTAAGGAATTTCTGTTGGGTAAAAGCAAGCAAAATCGCTTTTCTGTAAGCCTTCGCTCGGTGTGGTCAGGTGGTAAGCGTTTTACGCCGATCGATCTGGAAGCTTCCAAAGATGCTGGCTTTACCATTCGTCAGTGGGACCGCCGTTTTGAGGAGCGTACGCCTGCATATTTGCGTCCGGACCTTTCCTTAAACTACATCTGGAATCGTAAGAAAGTGACACATACGATCCGTTTTGACATTCAGAATGTAATCTCTCGCACCAATAGCTTCGGTAGCTATTATGACAGACGCACCGATCAGATCGAATCTGATGAGCGTGGAGGAATGATTCCGGTACTGAGTTACAAGGTGAATTTTTAGGCGGATAACCACACGGGTAGAACCGCATTGTAAAACCGCACTGTAGAGACGCAAAAATCTTGCGTCTCTACAGTGCGGTTTTACATATGCTCAGTATCAACCAGCCACTTTGCTAGTTCTGCCATATATTCCTGTGCAAAATTGAACCGAATTCTGGTTTGGCTTTTGTCAACATCGGTGAATATAATCGCCTCAGTAGCGTCCGGGCCTTTCATAGTTACGCGAGCAGCCCGTGCTCCTGATGGTAAAAAGAAGGAGACTGTTCTGATTAAATCACTCCCTTCCATTCTTTTTTTCGCAACAAAAGAGCCGATTTTTATGCCACCTTGCATGATGTCACGCTGGCCAACAAAAATGGGCATATCCATATCGCGTGAAGCCAGAGCATAATCCACCTTGACGATTGTCTTATTGCTGCCATCATCGCCGAACATCATACAAAATATGTGGTTGCCTCCAAGACTTGGTTTACCATCCACAATCACGTGCATCTCTACAAAAGCCTTGGCGAGACTTCCGCCAGCGGAAAGTCCATCGGCATGAAAGGCTACTTTGCAGTATGGGTCCTTGAGTACGACATTAAAGTAAACTTCTTTATCGGTACGATTCGTTTGCTCCTTTGCAATGGCCACTTCGGTACCGTCAATTGTTTTGAGAATGAAGGTTCGTCCCGTTAATAAATTCCCTTTTTTCTTCATCTTGGCCCATTCGACGCCATCGACCAGGATTACTCCTTTTTTGTATTGGACTTTTTGTGAAAAAAGACCTGAAGCAATGATGATCAAAAAGAGTAGGAGAGAAGCGGTGGTTTTCATACTAGAGCGTGGTTTTGAGTAGAAAATATATGTCCTTAAACGCAAAGAGGCGCAAATAATTTTTGCGCCTCTTCAAGTTAGTTATATATGGTCGATCTTTTAGATCATTTTTCCTTCTTTCGCAAGTTCAGCTGCGTACAGGATAAGCAAGTCAACGCGCTTTAGCGCAGAAAGCTGGTAATCACCGTGCTGCTTCAGTTTAATCTTGAAAACCGTAAGTAGGCTTTTGAGAATATCATCATCAGTAAGGTCAAGTAATGTTTGACGATACTCGCGATAAAAATCAAGATAGATGTTCATGCGATCACGGCTGTCACGTGTAGCTTGGGTAGGAGGATCAAAACGAAGGAACTTGCCTATCTCCGGAGAGTAAGTTGGGTTGTCGTTATTGATAACAGTCGCCATGGCAGTTAGGTATCCAAATTGCGATGGACTTAGCTTACGCTTTTCCATTGTGCCGAATACAGCACGTGCAGCAAGATAGAAATCTACTTGATCACGGTCTTTGTGATTGTCCATGATCTCGAAAAATCGAGCCACAAACTCTTTGTTTACGCCGACACCAGAAACGCCAAAGTGTTTGGTGAATTTCTCTTGGAACTCGGTATCTTCAGTTACCTGAGTATTTGGATACGCATCACGTAGTTCCAAATAGGTAGTGACACTTTCCAAAGGGATCGTGTCAAGTAGAAGTCCTCCGTTGCGGTTAAGTCGGTTGGCCAGTTCTCTGACGGTGAGCATACGAGATTTTCGTGTTATTAATTGAGTCTTATTATGGCTAAAGCCGCTGCAAGTTAATACGATTCGGCTATTCACACAATCTGATTGCAGAAATACTCCGAAGGAATGTTAATAACTAAACTTTAGTCGTAAAAAAGCGGTTGTTCCGGCGTGTTTCCAGCTATTTTGGTCTGCAAAAAAGGTCTGGCCGATAATATCCAGATCCCAATTTTGGGCAAGACTAAGCGTAATACTGGGCGAAGCAATCATTAGATTACTGTTGGGAGAATAAATTATAGCGACACTTGCACTCGAAAGTGGCGAAAGTTGCCGCTGTGCAATCAGGGCGGTAGCCCAACGGCTTGGAAATAAACTTCGTACCGAAACGCCCTGCGCAGCTAAGCCGGATTGCCCGCCGAGTGCGCCAAGATCTACCGGGCCTGGGGCTGCTCCTCCATTGAAAAGCCCACCCAGGCTGATATAGTATTGGCCGAATTGCCTGTCCAGTGCTACAGACGCTACCAGTGCAGTCGCTGTATCGATGCTTGCCTCAGTTGGTACAAATAAACTCGCCTCGCCTTTGAAACCGGCATCTGCGATATAGCCACTCCAACCAAAGCCCGTCACAAGGTCTCCTCGCGAGTAGGCACCGATCACTTGAAGGTCATAGGTTTTATAATTGAAGCCATATTTAGCACCAATAATACTTCGCTTTAGATCACGAGCAGGTGATACTGCTACTTCAAGACTCGACAATGCACCACTATTCCAAACAAGCCGTGCGGCATCTGTACCAGGGCGTTCCTCATAGTCAAAGTCCAAATAGTTAAAGGCATTGAATAGATCGTTTGGGTTCCAAACAGAGTTTATTCCCCAGTTGATTCGCTGGCGGCCTACGCGGATTTCGAGCTTCTCTGTAGCGTACTCTACATTAAGTCGGTCAATGACGCTGTGTAAGATAAATTGCTGATTATCAACCCATAAGAGACTTAAGTCTAAAGGAGCATCATACTGATCGATAAGTGAGCCGTAGTTTGGAACCAGTAATAATTGATTGCCATAAAGCAGACGGTTACGTGCCTCGACACGCACGGTCCAACGCTTGTGAGGATACCATGCGAAGTTGAGTCGATGGTGAATGAGGTTGTCTATAATAAGCCCATCAAAGCCTGGAGAACCTGAAACTGAGGATAGATATTTTACATAACCTCCCCATTCAGTTTTAGGAGCAGTAGAGTCGGTTTCTGTTTGGGAAAAAAGAAAAAGACTAGTGCCTAAAGCAAATGCAAGTATGAGTGTTCGTAGCATATTTATATCAGGATTTAGTATCTAGTTTCAAAAGTCTTCGCTGTTCGATGCTAGATCTTCGCTCTTATAAAAAATGAATTGCCGGAGCATTTTTAGGTTCTAGGTCCAAGGCGCGATGTTCGATGTGTCAAAAGTCCTCGCTGCTTGATCCTCGCTGCTCGATCTTCGTTTTTGAGGATCGAGCATCAAGGATCAAACATCAAGCAGCAATTAATTTACACCACCAAGTCTTTTACAATCTGTCCATCCTCTAGTGTAATCACGCGCCGTGCGCGATCGATCACCCGCTGATCGTGGGTCGAAAATAAAAATGTCGTGCCTTCAGTGCGATTGAGTTCCGCCATAATGTCCAGCAGGTTTGCCGTCGATTGGGAGTCTAGATTTGCGGTCGGTTCGTCCGCCAGGACGAAGGTCGGCTTTGGCGCAAGCGCACGGGCAACAGCCACGCGTTGCTGCTGGCCTCCACTCATTTGCGTGGGGCGCTTATTCATGATCTGTCCCAAGCCTACAGCTTGCAGCAGTTCGGCAGTACGGCTTTCGCGTTCTTCCTTTGGCCTTTTCTGAAGGAGCATGGTGAATTCCACATTCTCCTTGGCCGTCAATACCGGAATCAGATTGTAAGCCTGAAAGACAAAACCAATCTTTCTAAGACGGAATTCGGTCAATGTCTTTCTGTCTAGCTCCGTGATGTTCGTTCCATCCACCATAACACGACCAGAGGTCGCATCGTCCAGTCCACCAATGATATTCAGCAAGGTTGTTTTGCCAGAACCCGAAGGCCCTACGATTGCAGTAAATTCACCTGGCTCTATTTTTATACTCACGCCACGCACTGCATGAACCGGTTCTACTCCAGGATAGACTTTTTCGAGGTTGTATGTTTCTATTAAAGACATTGTTTTTGATAATTAGACGATCTGTTGATTTGATGAGGAATAATTTGATGATTAGCTGGTGCCTTTTATTATCAAATTAGCTAATCATCAAATCAGCTAATCAATGGATGGCTTCTACAGGGTTAAGTTTGAGTGCTTTTATTGAAGGAGGAATAGCAGCGATAATCGCTGCTAAAACCATCATGACTGTCGTTTGCACATAGTAAGGGAACTCGAGTTTAGTATATACCATATCAGCCATGCCCATGCTCGAAAGCCCTTCCTTCATCATGCCCAGGTTGATGCCCTGGACACCAAACCAACTCACAACTCCGTAGCCTATTAGTAAACCGATGGCTGCACCGATCATCGATAGCATAATCGTTTCAATCATGATCATACCGAATATTTGGTAGCGTTTCATTCCTACCGCCATGAGCATGCCTAGTTCTTTTTTTCGTTCCAAAACTGCCATGAGCATGGTATTCAAAATGCCAAACAACAAGGCGAAAATGATGATTCCCATAAAAATGGCTACAGAAAGATTGAACTGTTCATTCATGAGTTTAAGCGTAGGCTGTACATCACCCCAGTACTTGGTATCATAGCTCGGAAGCGATGCTTGTATTTTTTTCTTAGTTGGTTCCGCTAATTCTGATTCTGTGAGGCGAAGCGCTATTTCATGGACTACCGCTTCATCGCCCATTAGTCTTTGAAGGTCTGATTGCTTGACGAAGACATTGCCTTTATCAAATGGCGACGCTGCTGTTTTGAAAGTTCCTGCAACTCGAAATGCGCCTGCTGTGATTTCGCCATCGTTTCGATAAAAAGTGAGCGTGATTTTACTGCGCAATTTCACGCCCAGTTCCTCCGCTAGATTTTCGCCTATGATGATGGAGTTTCGGCCTTTTTTAGTAAAAAAATCACCCTGAACCATTTTTTGTGCGATTGTCGTAACCGCCGCTTCTGCCTGCGGGTCAATGCCCCGAATAAGCACACCTAGTGATTTGCGTGTAGAAGCTACCATACCAGTTCTGAGCGTTCGTGCTGAGACGGCCAGGACACTTTCTTGCTGTTCCAAAGTGGCTAACACCTTGGAGGCATTCTGTATAACCAGTTCCGCACTGTCTTCCAGCGAGAAGCCAGACTGATGGACCTGGACATGCGCAATCTGTGTATCAATGATATCACGACCGCGTTGATCCATAAGCCCCCAGGAAAAAGCAAGCATAAATATTCCGAGGGTTATCCCAAGCGTAATCGCGCCCATGATCACAAAGGATCGTAGCCGATTTCGAAAGAGGTTGCGCCAGGCGATTTGAAAAAGCATTTCTGTTTGATTTGATAATTTGTTGAT
>JBGCFB010000383.1:0-21593 GCA_045106685.1 Bacteroidia bacterium
CTCCTCCTAATGCTTGTCGGCTGTTCGCCAGAAGCCCCAAAGGAGGCCAACCTCCTAAAGGAAAAAATCGCCAGCATAGAAAACGGTCTGCAACCCAATCTTCAAATTCAAGGAGACAGTGTAGCAAACTATAATATTGAAGAGAGGCTGAAGGAGTTAGGTATTCCTGGGGTCAGCATTGCTGTGATTAATGAGGGGAAACTGGAATGGGCTAAAGGCTACGGTGTTGCTGACAAATCAGAAAATCGGCCGGTGACAAGCGAGACCATGTTTTTAGCGGGCTCCATTAGCAAGCCCGTTGCTGCCATTCGTGCCCATCAACTTGCTGAGGAGGGCATCATTAATTTGGATTCAAACGTCAATAACTATCTATCAAGCTGGAAGCTCCCCGACAATGAGTTTACCGAAAAGGAAAAGGTAACTACCCGCAGGATTCTGAATCATACCGCCGGCCTAACGGTCTGGGGCTTCCCTGGCTATGATAAAGGCGATACAATCCCCAGCGTAGCGGGAGTACTTGACGGTAAGGGAAATACAGATTCTGTGCGCGTATATAAAGAACCAGGCGAAAGCTGGATGTACTCGGGTGGAGGATATACAATCATGCAACGCATGATCACTGACCTTGAGAAAAAATCATTTCCTGATATCATGCAGAGCAATGTGCTGAATCCTCTTGGGATGACATCTAGCACCTTTGAAAATCCACTGCCTAAGCAATATCATTCCATTGCTGCGACGGGTTATCGCGCCAATGGCGATGAGGTAGAAGGTAAATGGCCTATCTATCCGGAAATGGCCGCAGCTGGCCTTTGGACTACGCCGTCACAACTCATTCTTTATGCTAAAGAAGTTCAGAAAATTTATCAAAAAAAGGAAGATGGACTGCTGAAAGCACAGACAGTAGACATCATGCTTACACCTGGGATGGAAAACCATGGACTTGGCCCGGTCGTGAACGAGTTTACCTTCGGGCACGGAGGAGCGGATGAAGGATTTAGAGCAGATTTGATCGCATGGAAAGATCGCCCGATAGCGGTTGTCATCATGGTCAATTCGGACAACGGCAGTATCATGCAGGAAATCTTATTAAGCATTGCAAAAGCATACGATCTTCCTGGGGTTGAGCCGATGACCCGAACAGTCAATAATACGTCCATCGAAAAACGTAAGCCCATGGTAGGCACCTATAATTTTCCTGAGCTGGGAGAGGCAAAGGTCGCTATCAAAGGAAGTGGTCTGGAAGTAACAGGGGAATTTACCGAAGAACCCCTCATGCTGCTCCCCGAATCTGACAGCATCTATTTTAATCGTAGTAGTGGAACCTACTACACATTTCTCTTTGAAGATGGAGATGTGAGCGGCATTCAGTTTTGGGAATATTTTGGCAAAAAAACAGAGTAAGGATGTAGTGGAGGGCGGTGAAAGAATCTGGGTATTTCCATAAGTACCCCAATAAGCAAAGCCTCAATAAAAACGGTAAGTCATTTTTAGTAAAAAGGTATTATTGGGAGTAATGCGAAACAACTGCTGATTTACATCTTCTATAAAACGTGCTCTGGGCCTACCGAAATCTGTTGCATTTTGAGCCCAGACGAGAAATATCTCAGAACCTGGTTTATACTCAAATCTAAACACCAGATTTGATTGGAACTGTGAAAAGCTAAAGTCCGGATTTCGAAATTGATAATCCATTCTTCCATCTCTGTTTTCATCTATCACATAACTCCCTGTAGTCGCATCACTGGATATTTGTTCGTTGTCAAAAAAAGCTAATTGTTCAGTAAAGGTGTTCGCTAAAGGGGCTTTTACAAAGTTGAAGTCCTCATATTTTCCAGAAGAGATGAAAGGCTGGCCATAATATTGAATGGTTAGATTCGGAGTAATCGTATAGTTCAGGCGCACTGCAAAACTTAACGTTTTTTGATTAAGTAGCGCAGTAATATAGCGCTGTTCATCTCCATTTTGAGGAGTGCTAATGTATTGCAATCGGTTATCGACGAATGTGTATCTCGGAGATATTGATACATTTAATTTATCGACCGGTTGATAGGTGAATGTAATACTGTTTTCCAATAAAAAAGTACTCTCGCTATTGCCCGTATTCGTCCATCCATTATAGCTGAAGGAGAGCTTCTTTCGCCGGTCTGATCCCAATCCCCAGTAAGAACCATTTTGGTCAGGCATCCTTACTCTCGGACCTCCCTGCAAGAGCGAACGCGAAAAGATATGAGGCTGTGTAAAATAGCCAAGATTGGCATTCCAGTTATTTTTAAACACGGCTCTCATTTCCATATCCCAATCTGCAAAATTGATCCTTCCCCCAAAGTCTGCAAATACCCAGTGCTTATATCTGATCACAGCATTTCGGAACACAGAAAATGGTTTGAAAAAATTATAATTGACTCCGGCATAATTAAATATCACATCGGCCTCCCGCATAAAGCCCATATCATTTAATTCGAGCTCAGGAGAACGCCAGGTTAGTCCCGTCTCAAAAGTCAGATGACCACTCCCGCCCTTCCCGATTTTCACATCTCCACCATGCCCTGTCAAGGACGTTTTATCTGGATCGACAGGAGCATAATTGGCATCTGGTTTTTGAAAAAGGTGTGGTATCGAAGTTTGCGTTCTGAGGATAGCCTCCTTGCTACCTTGTACATTACTTGCGATAAAATTTGCCCCTACATAGTAGTTTCTATTTTTCCACTGATGGAAAAAGTCGAGGCCAAGCGTAGTCGCATTTTTGTGTAGCAACGATGCAAGCGTATTGTCCAGGGTTCTATTCGTCGCAGTTATGATTCCTCCGACAAAAGTGTTTCGATTATTAAAGTCCTTTTGAACCCTACCTACAAAATAATTAGTGAGCGGCTCTATAAGCACTTCCCTGTCCGTGGTGCCATCAGAGATATTGGCGTATTCGGTAGCGGTAACGGCCTCCAATATCCCAATGGATAAACCTTTTTGGGTCTTGCCTCCAAACTTAGCCGCTCCCAGAATCGTCGTCCGTTCGGGTGCATCGACATATTCATTGGAAAATGGATTGGCGCTTCCATGCGGCTTTCCCCCAATCCTGCGCGAATAGAACAGGTTGTCATTGTTATATATGCTCCAGATTTTAGGAGTAGAAAATTGATAGTTGAGTATTTCTTTATTTTCTACAAAAAAGGGCCGCTGTTCCGCAAAGAAAAGCTGAAACCCATCCAAGGCAATTGCCGAAGGGTCGGCCTCTACTTGCCCAAAGTCAGGGTTGATCGTAAAATCTAAAGTAAGGTCATTTGTCACCCCGACCTTCCCATCTACCCCTGCGGTAACATTCGTTCTGTTTTTCGATTTAAAAGGATTTTGTGGCTCCTTTTGGATGGTTTCCAATGCAGTAACGAGATAAGGCTGGATTTCCAGAAGCTTTTGAGCGCCCACATTTTGGAGTCCTTCTAATTTACCAAACTCGCTCACCCAACCTGAAGCATTGAGCGGTACCCGTTGCCAAACCGATGTTTCTTCTTGCTTAAAATACTTCCGTCGAACCTGCAATCCCCAGGTCGTGTTCTCCAATTTTCCAAACCTCAATTGGCTAAAAGGAATTTTCATCTCTGCCGTCCAGCCTTCTTCATCAATATTGGTTTTTGCCACCCAAATAGGATTCCAAAAAATATCCTCGTTGGTTCCATTCATAGAGATAATCTTATCTCCCCGCACTCCTGCCGCAGTTAAGGTTATCGAAAAAGCAGATCGTAAATCCCCATTTCCATCTAAGATAACTTCCACCCAATCTCCCTCAAAGCCATCTCGTCGCGACATTCTTCGGTTTATAGAATGAGGATTCTGATCATACATCCTGACACCGATATATAGATACTTGGCATCGAATAGAATCTTGAAGGCAGTTTGTTCAGAAGGAGGCGAATTCTCATTGGGCTGTCGCTGAATAAAATCGGTTTCCCATACGCCTGCTTGCCATGCATCCTCACTCAAGTAGCCATCTATCTCAGGTTTCGCTTTGTCTAAGATGGATATTGCCGTATAGCTTCGTTTTTCGATTAAGTCCTGGCTTTGTACAAAAGAGATATTTACAAAAAAGACAAATAGGAGAGTAGAAATCACCACGTTTCGTAGGGGTGTTTTGCAAAACACCCCTACCATAAGAAACCGAACGTGACAATCTTTATTGAGGGAAGAAGGATTAAAAATGCTGCTGATCATAATGGATACTTTTCAGCAAAACTATTGGCAAAGTAAAATGAAGAAAAGCTTTCAGATTGAGCATTCTTTGCTCGATCATTGAAATATTCTCAATTAAGAATGGACAAAAATCCTATTTCTTTGTAAGCATGGAACTCAAATATTACCGGCTAATCAAGACTATCGCTGAGGAAGGAAGCATTGCGAATTCTTCAGAGAAATTATTTTTGACTCAATCAGCCTTGAGCCATCAATTGCGAGAACTGGAAGAGCGATTAGGCTTTAAAGTATTTCACAGAAAACGCAACCAGTGGTTATTGACAACAGAAGGCCAGGAGCTCTACAATCTGTCTGTCCAGTTATTTGAGACCATCAAAAATGGATTTAGCAAAATCGAGCTCATCAAAGAAGGCTCAAAAGGGAAAATCGAACTCGCGGTAGAATGCCAGTCCTTTTTCCATGGCCTTCCAGGCTTCATTCAGCAAATGGGTATCCTCTATCCTGAAATCGACATCTCCCTAAATTTCGGATCACGCCATGAGATTATTACAAAGATCAACTCAGAGGAAGTGGATATCATCATGTCTACGTACAAACCACTTTTCGATGATCTGTACAGCATCGAAATATATCACGATGAGATTTTCGCAGTCGTGCATAAGGAGCATTTTTTCAATGAAAATGACTACGTCGCTCCCAGTAGTTTTGCCAATGCTCACCTCATCATCAATTCCTTTCCTTTGGAAGGAGTCGCTATTTATGAACATTGCCTTAGAGCGATAGATATCATTCCGAAGAAAATATCAGCTGTACCTTTTACAGAACTTAGCTTAGCGATGGTCGCTGCAAATCTAGGGGTGATGTGCGCGCCCAAGTGGCAACTAAAAGGCCTAAAATTACAAGACGAATTGAGGCTAAAGCGAATAGGGCCAAATGGCGTTAGGCGCACCCATTATATGGTCGTCAAAAAAAATGCCCTCTCTAAAAAGTACATCAACAACTTCATCTCTACTTTTGAGGAAGAGTTTATTGAGAAGGAGGTTGTCTAACGGATCTGTGTAAGCCAATTTTTTAGCAAAATTGTCATTTCGACTCGCGTAGCTGAGGAGAAATCTTGACTTTGTCGACTTAAAATGCTAAAAGTCAAGATGTCTCGCCAGCTTCGCGGCTCGACATGACAACCTTTTTGGTTTCGTTAGACAACTTCAAGATAAAAGCATGATGAAGGAATCACAGCTCCCTGCTGGGTTGAATTTCGGACAACGGGGAGAGTCGCGGATAATCCAATCTATCACACCAAGGAAGCTGGCAGACTGAAGGCTGGGATTAGCGAATTTGAATAAAGCCTTTATAAATAGGCCCCCATTACTTAATAGTCAGGCACTGTACGCGCAATCATGCTATTAGCGACAACACGGCAAATATCTACCATATTAACAGCGCTAGGGTAATAATAAACTTTAGCATACGACCTACTATCCACTACCAAGCTACCCTTTATACAAATCGAATGAACCGCCCGGTTGGCATCTTGCCGACTAACATATTATTGCCTGTTCTCTACTGGGATGAAGGTACAGGCTTGTCTAAATCCGGCCTGAAAAGGATTACGATAATTCAAACAGTTGACTATGAAATACTTAACATCGGGTTTCACATTCGGAATATCAATTTCAATTATTTCATGGATAGTCGGGATGATTCTGAATAGTATTCTCGCGAAAACTGAATACTACAAAAAGCTCTCAAATCTGAATTTTATTACGAGTCATACCGTGAATACATATATCGGTCTTAAGTACTTTAAATGGATTGTTAAAAACACAATTTTCAAATTCTTCAATCAGAAAATTACATTGAAGAATAAAAAAGTAGACCTCGCCGAGATACGGCATGAAATGACGATTGCTGAAATAAGTCATTTGATCGGATTCATTGTTGTGGCGGTTTTTGCTATCTATAAAAGTTTTGATGTGCACATCATATTCGGACTAGCCATGATGATTCCGAACCTTTTCTTGAATTTATACCCGTCATTATTACAGCAAGAAAATAAAAGAAGGCTTGACAAGCTGATAGCAAG
The DNA here is from genome assembly GCA_045106685.1 of Bacteroidia bacterium. GTDB lineage: Bacteria > Bacteroidota > Bacteroidia > J057 > J057 > JAUIGE01. The sequence goes on from JBGCFB010000383.1 coordinate 6,266, forward strand.
GCAAAAACTGTAGGAGATAATTTTGCAACCACCCTTGGAAATGATACGCTTCAAATACTATTCGTTAGCTCCATCTTAACAAAAAAGCCATCTACCCCTTTTTACATACATACAATTAATATATTCGCGGCCTCTCGAATGGTGAACATTATGAAAACACGCAACATGCTGAACTATATTAAAAATGTGTTAGAAAAAATGCCCGCTGACTGGCTGACCCTAACTACCCATCGGCTCGATATTTATGATGAAAAATTGGCCAAAACGCAGTTTCTTGAGCAGTTTGAAAAATTGTTTCATGACAATAATGCCAAAGCATCAGCATTGCAGGCATTACCCACTGCGTACGACTACATTCGATTGGGGCATCCATTATCCTGTGTGCTAGAATGGGCAATCGCTCGTCTACATCATCTCAAAGTAGAAAATGTCATCAGTTTTTCATCAAAAACGACTCCTATTTTGGCTGTTCTGCGGAAAAACTTATTCGCTCATAAAAACACTCAAATCCTGTATACGGGCGAACTACCAGCGTTTTTTGATGCTGAAGTCGTGCAGCGCATATATGGATATAGCTGTGAGCTAAAGCAAATTGAGAACCTGGAAGCGATTCCCGCTTTTAACGGCAGTACCATTTTCATTTCCCAACAAGATGAAATAAGCAATCTAAACCTCAATCCACATATTGACTTTTTCATCCATACTTATGCCGAATTGGGAAGTGTGATATTGGTAAATGGTGAAGAAAATGAAGATTACATTTCAGAGATTCAGCATGTAAGAAGAAGAGAGACTATTGCAATGACGCCAGCCAATACGCTGGTTGCCCTGGAACAATTAGTAGGAAAATCGCATGGCGAGACCAGCACCCACGCTGAGCGGAGTCACAGTAAAACGATCGTCCTCGATGCGATCAAAGACATTACTGGTACAGATGTAAAGGCCGTCGTGGCCTCAAGTGGGCTTTCTATGCAATATGCGATTGTCATGGGGCTCATTCACGATGCACTGAAAAATCATCCAGGAAAAGATATCAAAATTGTTGTCCCTCCAAATTGTTATGGCGGAACAAATGATCAAGCAAGACGGGTTGCCGCTTGCATTGACAATGTGGAAATCGTGGATTTACTCGTTGATGGTGGTAACGACATGGTTCAAAGCATCGATGTCATTTTAACGAAAATTGCCAAAGAGGATGCTATCCCCTACATCATCGCCGAAATCCCAACCAACCCAAGAGTTGAGGTTCCTGATCTTATCAAATTAAAAGAGGTTTTAAGTAAAGTACGTAAGACTGCGACAGGTGAAACAGCGATCGATCCCGTCTTCATATTAGATCAAACGTTTTGTCCTAATGTTCACTTTTTAGGTGAATCCGAAATGCTCTCAACCGTAAGGGCCATTGCCTATGTGAGTGGATCCAAATTCCCAAGTGGCGGAAAATGCACTGCGGGCTATGGTGTTGCCAATAAAAAAGCGGAAGCGTTGATGGAAAAAATAGCATTTCATCTACGCCTTTGCGATAACGAGGCTACCGACCTTCAACTCGCAATCTTGGCCGAGCAATTGCCCTCCATGAACCAACGAATTCATGAAGCCTACCACAATACGCGCGAGTTTGTAAACTTCATCCACGAGCATTTACCAACCGCTAAAATCAACTTTGTTTCAGAAGAATTAGCAGAACAAGGATTTACCCCGTCCGTGTTTTCATTGGATCTTCCCACGAAAGGAGAAACTGATGAAGAAAGAGAAACTTATAAAAGAGCGTTGAATCTTACATTAATCAATTTAATGATTAATGAAATCCCGCATGAAAGCAAATACTGCGTGAGTTATGGGCAGCTTCAGGGGTGTTATTGGACAATACCTGCCACCTCTACGCAAGGGACGACGAAAGAAGGAGACAAAGATTACATAGCCCGCGTAGCACTTTCGCCTAACATGGATCTCGACCTTCATAAGAAAGTCTTTTTAGATTTTGTTGGGGGAGTTTGAATTGATAAAATCAATGCTCACAACTCGCTATGTCTCTAAAGAGAAAACTGGGTTACACACTTACCGCCCCCAGTAGCCAGTAGCCAGTAGCTAATTTAAAATATCCCTCTCCCCGTAGGGCGATTCTGCTTCGTGAGGCGCAGAAAGCTCAGCAGCGAACTATTAGCCGTAAGGGCGACGGTGAAGTTGCGGTAGGTGCCGAATGGCGTGGCGTTAAAGGACAGATTCCAGCAGTGCAGGTTTCGATTTACAGAGAAATTGGTGACGGTAACTTCACCATTTCCAACGTCATACCCGGTGTTAAACTGTACGTTCCATTTATCGGTCAGGGCGATGCTTCCGCCTACTCTGAATACATGCGTAGAGAATTCTCCTTTTCGGGCATCACGGCGGGAATAGGCCAGGTTATAACCGACATTAAGTGTTAGCGGGACATTGAAGTCGACATAGTCATCATAATTCCGGCGAATTTCCTCCACAATTTTTTCCTCTTCGTCGTTACGGCCTTTTAGTTTGGTACGACTCTTCCCTTTCCCAAAAGCAAAACTCGTTGTAAGGGCAAAATTAGCACTTGTAAGTCTGGCGAGTTGTTTGGTTTCGTTGAAAAGAAGCTTATTCACCCGGCGTCCTATGGAGTCATCCGGGCCGCTTAATTCCAACGCGTAAGGGTCGAACGTTCCGCCCGCGACCAGGTTAACCTTTCCATTAAAAATCCGGCTATTGAGGTTGGCGCGGATGGTGCTGAGCTGAAAGCTGTCAGCCGCAAAGTTATAGCTACCGGACAAGCCGATATTGTCAATAATTCGGGTGTACTTGAACGCCTCTTTACCTTCTGGAAAATCAGGCTCCAGGGCCTCATTAGTCTTATATTTCATCTCCACCACACTCGAAAGCCCAAAAGTCATCGACTGAGATTCGCCTTGTCCGGGACCGCCATAAATACCATTGGCAAAGCGGCTATAGCGAATCGTATCATTCGGATCGCGTGACCGCTGGACGGTGTTATAAAAACCATATTGCTCTAGCGACCAGTCAGGATTCAGCGAGTAGCCAATAGTAGGAATCAACTGTTGCCGGATAGTAGTCTGCTTTTTTCCTAAAAACTGAAATAAAGCAAAAATGGTGGTGTTGGCATTTACCGAGAAGTTAAAATCACGTGCAGAAGCGAAGCCGTTCACTGTCAAGTCTTCCGTTTCATTCGCATCGCGATTCCACACACGCTGGAGGGACTCCAAATATGAATACTCATTGTAGGTAAAGTTGGTAGAGATATTCATATAGCGCGCAATCTTGAAGGCTGTGCTCATCGAAGAGCGCTGCTTAAGCCCGTTGCGCCAATAACTACGGTGATCCAGTACGGTGACCTGATTGGGGTTTTCAGGATCAAGAACCACTGAAGTAGATCCTGAACGATTTAATAAAACATCCAGAAAAATTGAATCAGGTACATTGCTGAGTTCATTCCGCAAATCCATCTGATAATCCACACCGAAATTTTTAAGCCATTCGAGACTTTTCCCTTTTACACTTTTAAAAGGCTGCTGTCGGTTCATGCGCAGTGAAGCATTTGGCATGCGCAAGGTCATTCTACGCTGATTTACATCCTGCGTATGGTTTGCACTGACGGTAAGATTGAAAGGGGCAAAACGTTTGGTAAACGAAGCAGAGGAATTCAACTGATTTTGAAGGCCCTGATTAGGGTCAAGTGTAAACTCCCTGATGAAGGTCGCATCCTGTATGTTCACATTCGCGTTCAGACTTGTCGTCGGATTGATGGGCTGATTGTGTGTCCATCCGATATTCCAACCTCGGCTTATGGAAAAATTGGGATCGGTGAAGCCAGTACGACGATCACGCTCCCCTACCCTGGTTGACCAGCGCTGAACAGAAATATTGCCGCTGTATTTGTAACGCTTATTATAGGCTAGCTTTCCACTCAGTGCCCAGCTGCCACGCGTATATATGTCTGAGTTCAGGGTAAAATCAAAATTATCATTGATAATCTGATAGTAGCCCAGGTTTTGCAAACCGAAACCACGATCACCAAAATCGCCTGGACGAGGTGAAAGAATTCCACTGCGGCGTTCTGCTTTGGGAGTTGCAGGAAAAAAGCCAAATGGCAAGGCAAAAGGAAGCGGAAAGTCTGCAACCACAAAGCGTAGAGGACCACTGATCACCCGTTGGTTCGGAATGATCTTCACCTTGGAGGCTTCGATATAATAATGTGGATGATCCGCATCGCAGGTTGTGAACTTCACGCGAGCTGCATTGAGCGTTCCGTCTGGCATCCGCTTGGTAAACTCTGGTACGATATCAAACTCACCTTGGGAGGTGCGTCCTCCGTAGACCAGCGCCTTCTCTGATTTGAAATTATACTTGATCGAGTCCGATTCGTAGGTGTCTCCTTTTTGTGTGAATTTGGGCGCACTGGTATAGCTTCCGTCTGGCATCGATTTGCCGTAGGCAAAAATCGTCTGGTCCTTAAAATTGACCATGATATAGTGAGCTTCCAATTTGAAGTCCTCATAGGAAGCCACAGCGTCGCCGTAAAGGTGGAGTACATTATTCACCACATCCAAAAAGGAAGAATCCTGCGCCGTCGCTTCAACCTTACTTTGGAGATCGCTTTTCTTACGATACACTTCCATCACAGAATCACGATACACCTTGACGGGGTCAAGCGGGGGAATCGTGTCTGCCAAAGTAGAATCTCCAAAAGCGATAAGGCTAGAATCTGACACAACTTCGGTAACGGTACTATCTACAACCTGCGAAAACGCACCACAAAAAAGAAGGGAAAATAACCCCATGACAAGCGCTTGCTTAGTATTTTTTGTGCAAAAATACCAACAAACACGTATAATAAAGGGTGTTTTAACGGACTTTGGGAGCATAAAATGGGGGCAGAAATCGTTAACTTTGCCAGTGAATATAGTGCAAAGATAGCCAACTACCTCCAAACGCTATGAAGTCCCGATTCGTTGTTCGACTTATAATTTCAATTATTGTTTTTTCTTGTATTTCCTACATGCCGCGACCACGTGGCACAGGTCCTATTCGCACGATTGTAATCGATGCGGGCCACGGAGGAAAAGACCCAGGTGCGCTGGGAAAAACCTACAAAGAGAAAGAGCTTACGCTAAAAATGGCTTTGAAACTCAAGGCTATTCTCAATAAAAATCTCCCAAAAGTTCGCGTAATCCTCACACGAGGCGATGACCGGTTTATTCCGCTTCACCAGCGCGCCAAAATTGCCCAGATGTATAAGGCAGACTTTTTTGTGAGTATTCATTGCAATGCATCTCCGGTCAAAAAATTCTTTGGTTCTTCAACCTACATTTTAGGAATTAACCATGGGCAGGATCGCTACAATAGTTATATCCGCGAAAATGAAGTCGTTTTGTTTGAAGACAATTACCAAACGATGTACGGCGGCTTCGACCCAAAATCTCCAGAAGGCACGATCTTCTTCCGCGTGATGAAAAATGCTTTTCGACAGGAGAGTTCCCGCATGGCTAGCAAAATCCAGACTGATCTGAAGGGCCGCCTTGGCCGCAAGAGCCTGGGCGTCAAGCAAGCCCCGTTTATCGTCCTCTGGCAATCAGGTATGCCGAGCGTCCTCGTAGAGACTGGCTTTATAACCAATCGCACCGAGGAGCTTTATCTTGGAAGCGAAACCGGCCAGAATCATATCGCTTCCTCGCTTTACCGAGCGATCCGCGATTATAATCATGAGTTGGAGTGACTTCGGCTACGCACAGTCACCGTTCGGCGACGCTCAGTCACCATTAGGTCGTGTAAACAAGACCTGAGTGTTTGAGGTTATATAATTGTTCCAACAAATATAACTCAATGAAGAAGCTCAGTATCCTCTGTATTAGCATAACCGCCCTCCTACTCCTCCCTGCATTCAGCCTTATCCAGGAAGTAAATTCCTGGAAAATCGCAGACGATTATATGATCAATTTCTCAGGCCGGGGAGCCCAAGGCTCGTTCAGCACGCTCCAGGGAAGCATCAGTTATGATCCGGAAAACCTTGTAGGTTCCAGTATAGATGTGCATGTTGATGTCCGCTCGATCGATACGGGCAGCAAAGGCAAAAACAAACATGCAAAGAATAATAGCTGGCTGGATGCAGAGCAGTTTGGCAAGATTCGTTTTGTGTCAAAGCGATTTGAATCTCAAGGTGAAGGGATGCAGGTTATCGGTGATCTGACCATGCACGGTGTCACGCGAGAAATTACGATTCCTTATACCTTCTCCAATCAAACGTTTGAAGGCGAGTTCACCGTAGATCGCAAAGACTACGATATTAAAGGTCCGCTGATGGGCTTTGCGGTGGGAAATGAATTTAATATTGCACTTAAAGTTCCCGTGAAGTAATAGCAGAGCTGAATTGGTTTTCTACAAAATAGGAACCAAAATGAATACCATCCATTGTAGATTTCAAAAGAAAAGGCACGTGTTGCTGTAGAGAAAAGGCATGCCTTTTCTCTACTTCCGCACAATCCCGATCATATTAGGAATAGCCCAAAGGCGATCATTGCTATCGTCTTCCATAAAGCCTGTTTCAAAGCTTCCTATGCGAGTCAGGTTTTTCTTTGGATGGCGGAGTAAAAAGCTCGTTTCGGGTCCGCCTTCAAGGTACATGCAGCGCTGTAGTCCTATCGGTAGTTGGAGCATCATGCTCACGAAGTCGTGGACTGCGTAGGGTGTGCGTGTAAACAGGAAGAGCGCTCGCCCTTCTTTGTCGATGCCGATGGCTGCGGTGCTCCAGTATTTGGCTTGCTTGCTCCACACATTCTTGCCTTCGCATTTCACCATCCTGATGCCTTGACTCGCGCTTTGGTACAAAGGAAGCAGGGAATCCCAGTCGGTGCAGCTCTTGTCCAGTAGCGCAAAAGGAGGCAGGCTATCGGTAGCAGGATGAAAAGCCACCATGATATTATCGTTGGATATTTTGGCATTATTCATCTTGCCATGATCCTTCATGAATCCCACATTGGTGAGGTGATCGGTCTGGTACATACCTGCATTGATGGCCGCTACGAGATTGTGCTTATCAAGCCATTCGTTGGCAGGTCGGGCATGGTCATTTTCGGTTTTTGCAGAAATGAGTTCAAATTCAAAATGCGCCGGATCGATGCGAAGCACATAGAGACGATTATCACCGATATTGGTGTGGATGGGCGCTTCTGCCACGGCGAGGTCAAGACCTGCTTCCAGATGCTCCCAGGCAAAGGCTGTGACGGAGTCTACCCGCCATTCTTTGCGCCGCTCCGGCGGACGCGGAATGATCACATCGCTTCGTTGCTGGACGACGGTGTCCTTTTGTGGCTCAGTCGGCGCGGTGTCTTGCTTTTGGGTCTTGGCAGGCTGACAAGCAGCAAGGATACAAACGAGCAGCAATATGGTGTAAGGGAATAAGGGCTTCATGGTTAATTGTTATCGGTTTTTATATTTCTATCTGGGCTGACCGAGGATCATGTATTGGTTTTTCCTGTGAGAAAATATGACCTCATTTTCCCTTTACCTTTTATGTCTTTTTCTCCATTGTATTCATACGTATAAGCCGCGCCTAATTTATTTTTTACTTCCTCTGAAATATGAATTTTGCCGGATACACCTAAAGATTCAAATCTACTTGCGATGTTGACAGTATCGCCCCAAAGGTCATAGGAAAACTTGTGATTGCCGATAACTCCCGCCACTACCTCTCCTGTATGTATCCCTATACGTACCTCAAGATTATGGTCTTGATAAGTAACTGTTTTCATGAATTCGATAATATCCAGAGCCATGTCAGTAACTTTATGGCAGTGATATGGATCTCGATTAGGCAAGCCGCAAACTGCCATGTAGGCATCCCCTATTGTCTTTATTTTTTCTACGTTATACCTCTCCGTTATTTCGTCGTAACCACTAAAGATATTGTCCAATAGCTTGACCAACCTGCTTGGATTAATCTTACTTGCCAGGCTTGTAAAGCCTATAAGGTCAACAAAAATAACAGTAACATTGTCAAATTTTTCTGCAATCGAATTATTGTTTTCTCGCAATTGCGCTGCTATCGTTTTTGGAAAAATACTCAACAATAATCGATCAGATTTCTCCCTCTCCTCGATAATTCGGTCTTTGTTTTCTTTATTTTCCGAATAGAATATATAAGAGAAGTGAAAAGAGATACCTATCCCTCCTCCTAAAAGGACCAAGTTTACTATTTCAAGTTTATCCGTCGCCAGCAAATATAATGGTCCGTACAAATAGTCATGGAGCGATAATACAATAATTACTACCAGGTAACTTATTAGATATTTCACCATCGTATTTTTCTCTTGTCGAGTGAACAACAACATGCTTGACATTTGTATAATAATCACGTTTAGACAAAAGAGATTGTTGGTGCCGTAGAATAGCATAGGGACACATGCCACAACTATTGCAGTTATCGCAATAATTAGTCGGCTCCATTGGTAAATTAGACCAAAGCGAACTATCAAAAAGAGTAACACCAAACAGCAAATGCCTCCAATGCCATCCAGGACCATCAATTCTGGAATATCGAGGATGAATCCAATCAAAACCCATCCAGATAAAACACAAAAAAGTATTATTGCAAAAATTAAGACAAGTGATATTACCCCAAATTGTTCTTCATCTAAATTTTCATATTTGGAGCGAATCAGCTTGTCTATAAAAGAAGGAATAAACATGTATGTGTACTATTTTATGATCCCTGGGCTGGCCGAGATTTCAGGACAGTGCGATGGAATATAAGTAATCATAGCCTAAGGTCTGTTGGTTATAGGCAGGATTACGCACTGGCCAACTCCACAACCCAGAAATCCAGCCTAGCGCGGGGAAATGTCTAGTGGTGTGATATTTATTTAATACCAATTAAATCCAAGTCCAATAGAGAACACTACAGCGTCTCGCTCTTTATCGTCACTCAGATTAGTCCATCCCATTTGTAGTTGGGTATGAAGGTCTAATGCAAATTTTTTCTTTTGCACTAATTCATAACCTGTACTGAAAGCAACTGCGCCGCCAAAATTCCAATCTTCATCCTTAATGTTGTCTTCATAGAATGCTGGAAAATCCATTGCTACACCTGCACCAGCATTTACCCACCATCGGTCTTTTATCCAATATTGAATAGATGGCATAAATGCATCAAAACTTCGGTCTTTGCCTTCGTATTCGTAGATCATTCCAGAGTACATTCCCAGAATAGCCAGGCGATCATTAACCATCCAACCCAATTTCAAATTAGGGAAACTGCCGCCGCCTTGGGCTTCGCTGAAAGGTTCTGCTTGATCGCTATCAGAGATACTGATGACACCAGCGCCTACTCCAAAACCAATGACAAATCCTTTTCTTTCAATTGGGTTGGTTTCATTTTGACTGTAAGCAAAAAGAGACCAAAACGCGAGTACAAAAATTACTAAGTTTTTCATTTGTGAATTTTTTTGAGGTTAGGTTGTAAGAAGTAAAGTCTAGCAAATGCTTTGACTTGACTGAATATGAGCCTGAGGCTCTATGAAAAATCGTTTTTGTGTCTGCTAAAATCTATACCCTATGCGCAGGTGCATATTCAATTCCATTTCACTTTTGTTCTCTGAATATCCAGCACGTTCAGCAAATGTGTGACTAAAGCCTGCACCAAGGCCTGCTTCAAAATTGAAATGCTCCCCTATATTTCGTCTAATTCCCCAAGTGGGTATGATGGAGAAATCACTTACTACAGGAGCATTGTCCGTATTGAACAAGACAAACCAATCTGGATGATAGCCCATTTTTATAGCTATAAAACTGCCACTGTTGCCGTCGATTCTTTTCGATTTCTCTGAGCGCTTTTTGAGGTCGTAATAGAACCTTGGCTCAAGCACGATAACAGGCGTGAGCAGAAACGGAGAATCATAATCATCATAAAACGTGGTTTCCCAAATACCAAAGTCAAAACCAATCTCTGTTCTTAGTGCTATGGTATTTGATAGTTTTGCTTCATTGTATGCCCAGATCCCTAAAACTCCAGTTTGAATTCCGAACGTTGATTTTTCTACACTCGTGTTTTGAGATTTGGCGACTAAAACTAGTCCGCACAAAGTCAAAATTAACAATGTCTTTTTCATGATTGTTTTTTAATAGTTGTTTAGTGTTTCGATTGCTGCAAAGCACTTTCCATTATCATTAGTTGATTTAAAAAATGGGGAAGGAATCATCATCCGATGATGATGTGTGCTGCTTTATCGAATTGATAATGCAAAGATGAAGTGGATAGGAAGGGGAATCGTTCTGAATTGAAATTCCGAACTTTATATTGAGATTCGGAACCCTCTAAATAGGCTTAATGCTGTTAAGAGTCTATCGGACTTTCAGCATTTTTTACTGACCTGAAACGGCCTGCCCAAAAAGGCGGCACGCTGCGATCCTAATATTGGAGTGGACTATTATCGTATTACTATCTCAAGTCTGGTCTTGGGTAGCGTGTCAGGCAACTGCCTGGGAAATACATTGCTGAAAGTCCAGCTGAACTGGTAGATTGAATCTTATTCTGATGTGATATTCCTTCTTCTCAAAATTCGATCAATCACATACATGGCCCCAATCGTGAAAATCATAATAGTAATGACCACCCAACCTAAGGTAGGAAAATTATTTATCGCCCCGTCTTCAGATTGAAAGACGATCCATCCTGCCGCCACTGCTGCCGAACCACCAACTGCTTGTTGAATCGAAGCATCAACTGCCATAAATGCACCTCGGTCTTCTACCTCAGGGATAACTGTTCCTATGGAAGAGGAGGCAATACTTCGAACATTGATGCCGAGAAAAATGACAGTATGAATAATGATAATTGCCCAAAGAGGGCTTACGCCTAAATTAGTAAATACAGCTACCACTATTATCGCCATGATAGTACCTACTACAAAAGTATTTAGTTGACCGTATTTATCTGTCAAACGGCCAATAACGGGAGCGCATATAAACGTAGCGATCCCTGCAATTAGATAAAGTAAAGGAAGGTCCTCAAGACCTACTCCAAGATTATTGGTACAAAATGCGGAGCTAAAGGTCATCAGAATTATATCTCCAGAAACCAAAAGTGTATTATTTAAAAACACGATCAAATAACTTCGATTGCTGATTATTTTTAAAGAATGATGTAATGGGTTGCCTGTTACCTGCCTCTGTAGATGCATATTCACAGGTCGTATTTTCGAAAAAACAAGAATAACTGCAATGATGCCAATAGCCGAAATCAACCAAAAAGCTAAATGCCAATCCAACTCTGAAGCTAAGTAGATGGCAAGTGGTAAACCCAAAATTTGACTCCCTGCGGAAGCCATTTGTAGAACGCCCATCGCCCTTCCTCTCTGGGTAGTTTTAAATAAATCAGTTATGATTGCAAAACAAATAGAACCTACAACACCTCCGAATATACCTGTGATAATCCTGGCGACAACCAATACTTGGTAGGAAGGCGCATTTGCACAAAATAAAACCCCCAGTAAAAAGCCTGAATAAAAAAATAGCAGTAATTTTCTCCTGTCAAATTTGTCAGCATAACCTGATAATAAAATAGCCGATATTCCCGCACTAAATGGATATGCAGACACAAGTAAACCAAACTGTTTGGTGGTGATTTCGAGTTTAGGCAGAAGAATGGCTGATAACGCTGATATAACCATGAAGTCCAAAACAATAGTAAATAATACTAATGCAAGGATGCCCGCCAAAAGAAATTGATAGGGTGTCAATTGGGTGTTGGCATCCGTACTCATAGTCTATTTTTTATTGGATTTCACCCATGTGCTTGGAGTCATTCCTTCCGATTTTCTAAAAAAAGTATTAAACACTGTTTTGGAATTAAAGCCACTTTCATAAGCTAGCCCTAATAGCGTAAGGTGATTGTTATTTGAGTCTAATACTTTTTCTTTGAAAGTTACTAATCGAAAAGCATTAATATATTCATTAAAATTCTTACCGATATGCTCGTTGAGCAGCCATGACAATTTATTAGGATGTAATTCCAGTATTTCTGCTAAATGTCTTAATGAAAGTGAAGGGTCTGTGAATATTCTATCGCTACCCATCAGTCCATCTAATCGTTGCAAATAGTTGGCAATGTCGTTTTCATCTATTAATGAGGTATCGGTAGCAGTTGTCGGAGCTATGTTGATCGGCTCAAGAGTCTTTTTATTTTTTATCGATGGAGGGAAATTCATTTGATCATAAATTTCCTGAAAACGAACATGGCTACGAAGGTTATCCCATATCCAGATCTTTAATGTCATCATCATCACCGAACGTTCTTCGTAAGCTTTGTCAAACCAATAAATGGCTTCATCAGGCATATTTAAAAGAGTGAATAAAATCGCTGGGTCAGAGGAGTCTATGTATTTCGTTTTTCTTATGACAGTTATGACCTCTTCTTTCTTATCCATCAATATTTTCAACACCAGTAAATCCATATTAGCAAGCCCCTGACCACTTGTGAGTTTAAGTGCTCTGTTAATGTCCACCAATGCTTCCTTGTATTTCCCTAAATATCCCTGAACTAAGCCCCGAAAACGAAGTGCTTCTCCAAAGTTCGGATCTACCTCCAAGGCTTTATTGAATGCAAAAATCGCCTCCTCAAAACGCCGAGCAAAATAATTCGCCAAGCCCAGTTGAAAGTGTGTATTAACATCTAGCGGATCCCTTTCGGTCACTCTTTTGGCTACTTGAATCGCTTGTTCAAAATCCTCTTTGATAAAAACATAAAAATAGGAGATGAATTCATTTTGGTCAGGTAGCCCGTATTTTAATGCCTTGTTATAGGCTGTCAAAGCCGATTTCCAGTCCCAATCATAGAACAATTTGATGTAGGCAAGCACTTTATAACCCTGTGCGTTTTTGTCATTTAAAGCAACTGCATGTTCAACGGCTTTTCTTGCTAAGTCATGTGCTTCTTGCGTAGCCAATATTCCAACCGCCGCCGCCTGAATATATGCCTCTCCTAAAAACGAATAGGCTTCTGCATAGTCTGGATCAACTGCAATGGCCTGCTTGAAAAAGTTTAGTGCTTTTTTAATGTCGTCAAAGTCTTTCCTTTTTATATGATAACTCCCTTTTAAGAATAAATCATAAGCTTCGATATTCTGAGTTGGGATATCGTTCGGAAAAGATGGAATTTCAAAATGTCCAATATTTTCACGGACTTGGTCAGCGATGAGCAGGCTAACTTCATCTTGCAAAGCAAATATATCCTTCATTTCCCGATCAAAATTCCTCGACCAGAAGTGAGTGCCGTCACTAGTGCTGATTAACTGAGCTGTAATGCGGACCCTGTTTTGGGCTTTCCGGACGCTCCCCTCCAAGACAGTACTTACCCCTAATTGACCACCAATAGTTCGTACATCTATATTTTTATTTTTTAATGCAAAAGAGGACGTGCGGGCAATGACTTTTAAGCCCTTCACGGTGGTAAGGGCGTTGATTATTTCTTCTGTTATACCATCGCTGAAGTATTCGTTCTCAGGGTCGGCACTCATATTAACAAAAGGGAGAACAGCAATGGATTTATTAGATGATGAAATGGGTATATGGTTGCTCATTTTCTGCTATACTTTACCATGGCTTCTACAGACTGGCATTAAATTTTCAATGATGTTTCTTTAATTGCCGTCAACACTTCTACACACGCCATATGGTGCTTGTTTTCCATCCAGACATAAGCCGATCATGGCCTATATATGCAATATCAGCATTGATCACGCAATAATCAAAGGCTAAGAAAGTCGAGCAGGAACCTCCATATAACAGCTGTGCTACGCACGACTCCTCGCTATGAGCACGAAGTCCAGTTCAGCGCGGCGGAGACGCCTTCGTTCGAAACCCTACACAATAAAAAAAGTCTGACAACCCATTGGCTGCCAGACTTTAAACGTTCAACGTGAAACTTTAAACTACCTGCTACTGATACTCAGCAGTAGTCTCGTCGTTTTTGATTGCTTCAAGCTCTGCCTGAGCTGTAGGCTGCTCGATTGTGATCTCTTGAGCAGCAGGCTGAGGAGTGATAACTTCACCATGTGCAGGAGCATCTCCTACACGGATATGAGGAGCAATAATCAAGGCTACAATCGATGTAAGCTTGATAAGGATGTTCATCGAAGGACCAGAAGTATCTTTGAAAGGATCACGTACGGTATCACCTGTAACAGATGCTTTGTGAGGCTCAGAACCTTTGTACTCCATTTTTCCATCAATCATAACACCAGCCTCAAAAGACTTCTTAGCGTTGTCCCATGCACCACCAGCGTTATTCTGGAAGATTCCCATCAATACACCAGAAACGGTGATACCGGCAAGCACACCACCCAATACTTCAGGTCCCATTGTGAAACCAACAAGCGCAGGTGTGATCAGTGCAATCGCACCAGGAAGGATCATTTCGCGGATAGAAGCTTCAGTAGAAATAGCTACACACTTCTCATACTCAGGCTCAGTCGTTCCTTCCATGATACCTGGAATCTCTTTGAACTGACGGCGAACCTCATTTACCATATCCATAGCAGCACGACCTACCGCCGCGATTGCAAGTGATGAGAAGATATAAGGAATCATACCACCTACAAACAGACCTGCAAGCACGTCAGCTTTATAAATATCGATAGAGCTAATGCCTGAAAGGCCAACGAAAGCAGCAAACAAGGCAAGCGCTGTAAGCGCAGCAGAAGCAATCGCAAATCCTTTACCAGCAGCAGCAGTAGTGTTACCTACAGCATCGAGGTTGTCAGTACGTCCACGCACTTCTTTAGGAAGTTCGCTCATCTCAGCGATACCACCAGCATTATCCGCGATAGGACCGAATGCGTCGATCGCAAGCTGCATCGCAGTCGTTGCCATCATACCAGCAGCGGTTATCGCTACACCATATAGTCCTGCAAGTTCGAATGAAGTATAGATACCAGCAGCAAGCACAAGAATAGGAATCACGGTTGACTCCATTCCTACAGAAAGACCACCAATGATATTCGTAGCGTGTCCGGTAGAAGATTGCTTAATAATGCTATTTACAGGGCGACGGCCCATTGCTGTATAATATTCAGTAACAATAGACATGATAGCACCTACGATCAATCCAGGAAGGATACAGTAGAATACGTCCATTTTATCAAAGGAAACACCTCTGATTTCCATTACTCCTTCTGGCATAATGTGACCTACGATGAAGAAAGAGGCTATCAAGGTAAGGACCATAGAGCCCCAGTTACCGATGTTGAGCGCAGTCATAACAGAAGAGTCTTCGTTTTTCACACGAACAAAAAATCCTGAGATAGCAGAG
>JBGCFB010000384.1:0-3456 GCA_045106685.1 Bacteroidia bacterium
AGAAGAGCAAGCATTATTCAAGGAAATGGTACGCCAACATGATAGCCATGATCTTCGCTGGGCATTGCGTGCTTTGTCGGGCTGGCAAACGCCTAAGCTCAAACCAGCAACAACGCGGGCCCATATACATGGTTCAAAGGATCTCACCTTTCCGATTAAGCGGATTCAGCAACCTTGCCATGTCATTGATGGCGGAGGGCACTTTATGACATATCGACATCCAGAGAAGGTGGATGCTTTGTTAAAAAAGATTTTGAAGAAAAATTAATCGAAGGCCAAGTTGCTGTACCTCTGTCAGCGCATCAGCATAGTGTTGATTGCGCTGACAGAGGTGGCAATCTATATAGGTATTAATCGATCACGATCGTACTCGCTGCTTCTTCCAGCTTCACAGGTAGTTCAACCTGTGCGCTTCTTTCCTCTTTGATGACCGTCTGATTGATCGGCTTAAGGAACGGAGTCGCGTAAAACCCGATGATGAACATCAGAATAACAAGCGGAATCAACAGACCCGTTTCGCGCATTTTAAGGTCGCTCAATTTCTGGATCTTGCTAGACTCTTCATTGCCAAACAACACTTTACGTGTCATATACAGCAAGTAGACTGCAGCAGCGATTACGCCCAAGGCTGCAAATATGGTAAAGCCTTGTCCGATGACCGTTGAGTTGAATGCGCCGAGCATGATCATAAATTCGCCTACGAAGCCGCTCAGGCCTGGAAGGCCGACGGAGGCCATCACACTGATCACAAACAGGAAGGCGAAGACCGGAAGCTTCTTAGCGATGCCACGGTAGTCCGCAATCTTGCGACTGCCTCCACGTGACTCGATCATGCCTACGAGGAAGAAGAGCGCCGCGGTTGATACGCCGTGTGCCAGCATTTGGAGGACCGCTCCACTGGTGGCCTGACTTTGCAGCGCAAAAATCCCCAATACGATAAAGCCAATGTGCGAAAGCGATGAATACGCCAGTAGGCGCTTCATATCATCCTGCGCAAAGGCAACCATCGCACCATACAAAATGCCTATCACAGCGAGTACGCTCACATACGGAGCATATGCAGCAACGGCATCTGGAAATAGTGGAAGGACAAAGCGGATCATACCATATACACCCATCTTGGAAAGGATGGCTGCCATGATAATCGTGCCTGTAGTCGATGACTCAGAGTAGGCGTCAGCCTGCCATGTATGAAGCGGAAATATCGGAGCTTTGATACCAAACGCGAGCATGAAAGCAAGGAATAACCATCCCTGTGCCTGTACATCAAAACCAGCATTTTGTAACAAGAAATAATCAGAAGTAAAGCCCTCAACGCCAGGGACATTATTGCCCATGTACAAGATCCCAATAAGCATCACAAGTGATCCTGCAAGGGTGTAGAGGAAGAATTTAAGTGTCGCATAGCGCCTTCTTTCGCTGCCCCAAATCCCAATAAAGAAGATCGCCGGAATAAGGACCATTTCGAAGAACACATAAAACAGTATCATGTCCAACGAGAAGAAAAAGCCAAGAATGGCAGTTTCCATCAGCAACATCAGCCCAAAGAACATGCGCACATTGTCGTCAGTGCGATTCCAGGCATAGATGGTCAATAGTGGAAATAATAGCGTGGTAAGCAGAACCATCCACAGTGATACGCCATCAAGACCTATACTATAGGTGATGTCGATACCGGCGGTGCTGATCCAGGGCAATGACTGGAAAAAGGCAAAGCCATTGGAAGATTCGGCGAGCGACGCCTGATAATTCCCCAGCAGAAGTAAACTGAGAATGAAGGTGATTGCTGAAAAGCCTAAAGCGATGAGCTTACTGTTTTTGGCAGGCAAAAACATGAGGGCGGGAATTCCCAGCAATGGTAAAAAAATGGTCAGATTAACCAGACTTGCGGACATATGCGTTCCTTAGGTCGTCTAAAAAATAGAGAGGGCGAATTACGTGATTTTTGAGGAGATTTAACAATGTATCCCAAATGATCTGAAGAAGACTATACACAAAAGTGTGTAATGGCACTTCAACTATTACCATGCTTTCGTTTTCAAAATACCTAATTTTGTACCCATGCAAAAAACCATTTTCGTATTACTGCTACTTTGCCTGGCTGGAGGAAGCCTCCAGGCGCAGGTTTCAATGAGAGACTCTTCGGTTCATATTAACATGATACACGTCGCTTATCGTCCACTTTTGCCGGTAGGGCAGTTGGGTGATCGTTATGGACTCATGCATAATCTTGGCTTCGAGTACACCCATAAATTTCCGAGCAACTATTTTATCGAAACGGGAATCAATGTACTGGCAGATGGGGAAGTAAAGGTGACGCCAGAATTTGATGTCTTAAATGGTTTGCGGGTAGGAGGCGATTTTATTCTCAACGATGAAGGCACCCCAATCGTCGTTCGCCAACGTACCGGAGGGTGGCTTGTGCCACTTTCGCTCGGAAAAGTCTTTCCACTTTCATCCAAATCCAATCCCAACAGCGGCGTCTATGTTAAGCTGGGGACTCAGTTTTTTCAACACAAAATCCAGTTTCAAACTCGTGAAGGGCAAGTTCCGCTCTTGCAAGGCGAAACCGCCAAGGCGTATGACTTACTCACCAGTGGAATTGGCCTGAGGCAAGAGCTTGGCTATTTGTTCCTGTCAAATGAAGGCTATGTAAATTTCAGTATCGGGTTTGATTTTAGCCAAACCTTCAGCCAAAATCGCCGCAGTTTCAATACTTTGCCTGAAAGCCTTGTCCCAAGAAGCTCGGTTGATTTACTTGGCGGTCTGCGGTTTAGCTGGATATTTTTGATTTATAATAAAGCGGCTGGAACCTACTTTTTTTAATGTTATGAGTTTCTAATAGTCGTTTCGGCTCCGCTCAACGACCTGAAAAAAATCCAGGTGGCTGAGCGGAGTGGTCGTTTCGGCTCCGCTCAACGACCTGAAAAAAACCCAGGTGGCTGAGCGGAGCCGAAGCCACCAAATATTGCCTTTGGCAACGTTCCCGTCGGCTCCGCTCAGGGAACGAACAGATATTGCTTGGACTGTGTTTTTTACAGCAATCACAATGATAAAAGCCAAAGCCACAATTTTTTAAAACTTAAAACAGCTACAACCATGCTCAGCTATCTCGCGGTATTTATAGGAGGAGGAATCGGTAGCCTGTTACGCTGGCGGATATCGGCATGGGTGCCATCGACCAGTGGTTTTCCCTGGGGAACATTTGTAGCAAATCTCCTGGCAAGTGCTGTGCTGGCGATTGCTGCGATCTATTTCGCGAAGCGAATCGAATCACCTACTCCACAAAGTTTGCTTATCCTCACCGGATTTTGTGGTGGTTTTTCCACCTTTTCGACCTTTAGTCTCGAGACCTTTCGCATGCTCGATGCTGGCAAATGGCCGATAGCCTTGATCTATGTATTCGGCTCTGTGCTGGCGTGCCTACTTGCGATGTGGGTCGTGCACAAAGCACTG
>JBGCFB010000385.1:0-10374 GCA_045106685.1 Bacteroidia bacterium
TTTTATTATCAAAATTGTCATTTCGACTCGCGAAGCTGAGGAGAAATCTTGACTTTATCGACTAATTGGCTAAAAGTCAAGATGTCTCGCCAGCTTCGCGGCTCGACATGACAACCCTTTTGGGTTTCGTTAGACAACTTCAGTACTAAAAACCGTCAAGAATAAAAATAGTTGTAAAGGTTTTTATACAACGTTCCTGCTAGACTCTACACAAAAAATGTGTCATGCCGGAATTTTCTTAGGACGGAGGAGTAAGAAAATATCCGGCAACTCCCTCCTGTATGCCAAAGGCAATGAAACACGGCCTTGCTCTGAAGGCAGGAGACCCCTGATATTTTGGAATTTCGTTCCTCAACTCCAAAATTCAGGGGTGACACCCTTTGGGTGAGGAAGAGCCAATATTGTTACAAGTTTGTATCCGAAAGCCTTAATTAGTTAAAAAGGCTTTTTCATTTGAATGTTTCCTTTCGTTATTTTGAATTAAATCCATAAACAGCCTTTGTTCTCCAAATTATTTAATCAAATCAGCCGCTGGCCCCTACCACGCATCCTTTGGTGGGGCACCGTTTTGCTATGCTGTTCGCTGGTCATGCGCGAACTTATTATGGCCTGGCGTGCGCTACCTACGGCCGAGGCCATCGAACGGCCTATCCGGCTGGAGTCTACGCGTGTCTACACTGCCGATGGCGCCCTCATGGCGCGCTTCCACGATGGTGAAAACCGCGAAGAAGTTCCGCTTGATGCGATCTCGCACCATGTGATCGATGCGCTGGTAGCCACGGAGGACAAACGATTTTATGAACATGGCGGCGTCGATGGCGAAGCGCTTCCGGCGGCTGTGTATCGAAATATTTTTACAGGGCGAACCACCGGAGCATCAACCATTACGATGCAGCTCGCACGAAATCTGTACCCTGAAGTAGGCAAGGCCAAAAGCTTCCGTCGCAAGCTACGCGAAGCCATGACTGCAATCTGGCTGGAGCGTCATTACACCAAAGACGAGCTTATTCATGCCTACCTCAATACTGTCAATATTTATAGTAACTGCTACGGTATTGAAACGGCTTCGAAGCGTCTTTTTGCAAAATCAGCCATAGATCTGGATGAAGGTGAGTCGGCCTTTCTTGTTGGACTGCTAAAAGGTCAAGGGCGATACAATCCGCGGGCACGGCCGGAATCAGCCAAACGCCGACGCAATGTCGTGTTACGCCTTATGCAGGATCAAGGCTATATCGGTCAGGCCGTGTATGATTCGCTTTCTACCAAGCCTATTCAACTCGCCGAACTTAGGGAAAATCAAAAGCCCGAAATCGCTCCATATTTTCGTGAATACCTCCGTGACTGGCTGGAGGACTGGGCCAAAGCCAATGGTCATGACGCGTATCGGGATGGACTGACGATCGTTACGACAATTGATAGTGCTGTTCAGGCAAAAGCAGTTTCAGCTTCTCAAACCTGGCTTAAAGAGATTCAGGGCGTTTTTGACAAACACATAAAAGGAAAAGAAGCCTGGCGAAAAGAGAAGGATATCCTCACGCGATTGATGCGCCAAAGCAGAAGACATTATCAGGCTTATAAAAAGGGCTTCGATAAAGAAGCGATCGAAGCTGAGTTTAACACGCCCGTGGAGATGCGGATTTTCTCCTGGGATGGCCCCATCGATACGGTGATGACACCGATGGATTCTCTCAAGTATTACTGCCGCTTTTTGGAAGTCGGTCTATGTGCGATGGACCCTGTTTCAGGAGAAATAAAAGCCTGGGTAGGCGGAATTGATCACAATTTTTTCAAATACGATCATGTAGAATTAGGGAGAAGACAAACCGGTTCTTCGTTCAAACCATTTGTATATGGCGCCGCCATCGAAGGTGGATATTTGCCCTGCAAAGAATTCCTCAACCAGCGCGTAGAGTCTGACTATAAGAATCTCGCGATGAGCTGGTCGCCCGAAAATGTAAACAAAAGCGTTGGCGGTTTTATCACCTTGCGCCAGGCGCTTGCCAAATCAGTCAACATCATTTCGGCACGCGTAACGAAGGACATTTCACCTCAGCGAGTTGTCGATTTCGCCCATGACCTCGGCATAGAATCACCTATCCAGCCTTACCCATCGATATGCCTCGGTGTGACAGAGTTATCGGTGATGGAAATGACGAATGCATATTGTACATATGCCCACGAAGGGCAGCGCATGCCTCCAGTTTTTGTTAAAGAAATCCGCGACAGAGACGGCAAGGTAATCTTCTCATCAACTCCCAATAGCCATCAGGCGATTTCGTCCAGTACGGCTTATGCCATGGTTGATATGCTGCGCGGTTCTATGGGTCGGGTGAGTGGCATCCGCGGCAAAATTCGTACACCAGACAACAAGAACGTCGATATCGGCGGAAAAACGGGCACCACACAGAACAATTCTGACGGTTGGTTTATGGGAATCACTCCAGGCCTTGTGGCCGGTGTTTGGGTCGGTTGTGGCGAACGCCAAATGCGTTTTAGAACGACAAGGCTCGGTCAAGGAGCCTATATGGCGAAGCCTATCTGGACACGCTTTATGCAAAAAGTTTATGCTGATAAAGCGACTGCTCCAGCTCGCTTTCGATTTACAGCGCCAGAGGATTTTGACATTCCATTGCGCTGCGTTCCGACTCGACGCGCTAATCCGTATGAGGTGAAGGCTGGTGAAAGGCCTAAAGGTATGTCTGGCTGGTAGAAAAACACTGGATACTGGCTCCTCGGCCTTCGATCCTAAAAAACAAAAGAGTGGTCTTATCAATAATCCTGCGTCACCATCGGCCCAAGCAGCTTCCCACCAATAAGGTGTAAATGGATATGAAAAACCGATTGCCCAGAATGCTCATTGGTATTAAAAACCGTGCGGTAACCGGACTCAGCAATGCCTTTCTCAGCAGCTAGCTTTTTGGCGATCAGATACATTTTACCGAAGATGGCCGCATCCGCCTCTGACAGATCATTGAGGGTCGGAATACGCTTTTTGGGAACAATCAAAATATGAACTGGAGCCTGCGAACGCAAAGGCACAAACGCAATGATATCATCATCTTCATACTCAATCGTAGCAGGAAGCTCCCGGTCCACGATTTTCTCAAATGGGCTCTTACGTGCAAGCTTTTCCGCTTTCTGCTTCGCATAGTCAGGCTTTTTGCGATACTCTCCTTTGAAAGCTAATTGTACAAGGGCGTCGTTTTTAGTGAGAATTTCCCACACCTGCATGACGTGACCGTTCGCTTTTTTGAACCAGGTAATACGATGATAAAATTGTCCGCGAGGATTTGTGAGCAGTTTGGAGCGTAAGATCATTTTACCATCATCAAACCGCCCTTTTAGTACTAAAGAGCTTCCCTTATTATCCACCCAGGTTTGGTTCCAACTGCTATCCGCAGCATTATAGAAGTTGTAGCTCGTTCCACTAAAGCCCGTTTTGGTTTTATAATTCTCCTGGATCAGACAGCTGTCATACATGCGGTGAATCCGGTTGACGCCGACTTGCTTCCCTGTGGTATCATGCACCGTCCAGTGCCCAAGCCAAAAATCGAACTGACGATATGCCTCGCCTTCGCAAGGCTTGGTACTATTTTGACCAAACAAAAAGGAGATTGACAGCAGCAGTGAAATGATTAGAATTTTCATGCTGAAAAGATCGTAATTTCTCAATAAGGAGCATTAGCATGTGTATGTGGTTGGGCTCCTGTATAGCCAATGGTCAGACCACTATAGTCGTCAGACCAGTTAAGTCGTCAGACGACTATAGTGGTCTGACCGCTTGCGCGCGCGCGACTAAAGACTACATCTCGTTAGACGGAAAGGTGAACTTTCGATCAACAGATTTTCTATTTTTTTTCAAAAAAGATCAAGATCATCAATCCACTTTGATTTGAAATCGCTTCAGTAAACCGGGTAATGAACCCAGAGAGAACTGTGCATTTTTGATGCGATTTTGCTCAGGGTCAAGGATGAGATTCGTGGAGCCACGGAGGTCCGCTTTTTCAAGATTGGTGTGCTCAAAAATGGCGCGTTCAAGATTGCAATCCTGTATAGTAGCACTACTCAAATCTGCGCCGGTAAAATCTGTTTCTTTCAGACTGCACTGAATAAATTGTGCATGCTTAAGCGGGAGATCTCTAAACGAAACCAAGTCCAATATGCATTCTTCAAAGTGGAGCGAAAGCAGAAAATGATCACAGTCTTCAAATGGCAATCCCAACAATTTGCAACGCTCAAATTTCACCTCCCGAAAAGCAACGTCCGCAATTCGGGCTCCCGTAAAATCACAATTCGTGAACGTGCATTCGGCAAACTTGAGTTCGGATATATCAGCATCTACGAACGTGCAGTCTACAAATGAGCAATGCTCATACAAGCCCATATCCAGGGCATTTTGGTTAAAATCTACTTTTGAATGCGTCTGATCTTCGAAGCGTTGCATGTGAGATTAGCTTTTGAAAAAGCTAAAGTAAGCATCTCTTAACGGATATTAACCCATTTTCCGCTTGCCATTCCTTCTTCTGTTTCGATATAGTAAAAATAGGTTCCGGGAGTCCAACCTTCGGTATTTACAGAAATTCGTTGATTACCTGGAGCATAGGTTTGAGAGACTTTGCCTACTTCGCGGCCTTTAATGTCGAGCCAGCGGAGATTGAGCTTTCCGGTGGCTTTGGTTTGGAAACGAAGGCTTAGCTGATTTGAAATTTCTAAACTCAATTTGGCGTCCAACTGCTTTGCTTCTTTTTCCACACTTGTAAAACCACTAAGGGCAAATTTCATCACAATACCCTCCTGGTTACTTGTGTAAATATATCCGTAAGGAGAATGCGGATATATTCCCCAACAACCGTCAAATTCAGGATCATCATTGAAGGAATAATTGTCATACTCCTCAATCAAAATCGGATTTGCCGGATCACTGACATCCATGATCATAAAGCCGCCTGTGTAATTTGCTATAAAGGCAAGGTCGCCTTCGATATGAACATTGTGGCCGACTTTGTTTTTGCCCAAAAACTCGCTAACAACCTCAGGACCAGAAACACCACCAGTTTCCCATATTTTGATGGTTTTGTCCGGTGTTTCTTCCGTGGTGATAAAGTGCTTGCCATCTTGAGTAGGCCAAATATTATGACAATACCCAAAGGTATCTTCCTTAACAAAATCGAGTAGCTGTGGGTCGCTTGGGTCACTCATCCCCCAGACAGAGTAGTCCTCACCATTTGCTACCCACATAGTGTCATTCCTGGCAAATACATCATGTACACTATTTTGAGAAAGGTAGCCCGCAGGAAATGGGTTGGCGGGATCAAGCAAATCATAGATGTAAACTCCTTCAAAAGTGCTTCCTGTTATATAAGCCCTGAAGTTTAGAGTGTCAATCGAAATATTATGATTCGTGACCTCTCGGGTCGTAAAGCTTTTTACATACACAACAGTATCAGGTAGTCCTGACAAGTCCAGCACCATCACTCCCTCTCTAAAACCAAATAATTCAGATGTCACATATGCATAGTTCCGGTACGTTTTGATATCTCGGTGATACACCGGATTGCCTAGTTGAGGCCCTTCGACGGTAAGCAGCAGTTCCATATCCCTTGCCCGAATCACAGAGACGCCTTCTCGTACTCCAACCAACAAATATTCCTCGCCGTCTGGAGCGACATACCCCCAGAGGTCTGTAGTACCAATAGAGAGTGAACTCATAGCATCATATCCAGGCATAAGGGTCTGGCCACGGAGTTCCAACTGTTGAGCAAAAATCTGGCACAAACCTGCCATCGCGAACAAGATCAAAAACACATATTTCATATGTACAAAGCTAGCCTGGTATTGCCATTTCGTTATCCCCCGTTTTGGGGGATAATGACTCAACTGCTTAACTGTAAGTATTATCCTTTAAGCTTCGTTTTCAAACCAGGTACGCTGCGGAGAAAGTTCTTGAACTGGGCGAGCTGGTCGGGTGTGAAGCCTGCTTTAGGAATGGCATTCATCAAGATTCTATTTTCATATACAATAAGCCAATCTCTTACTTCAACAATTTTCACAAGGTTCTGAACGGGAATGCACCGAAGATTACCCTGATAGCCAATCTGGATTTCTGATTCGCTAAATCGGTATTGAATAGCCCTTCCATTGAACAAAGTCCTGTAGTATTTTTTTGCTGTAAAAAAAAGCCACATAGGTAGCAACAACAATGTAAAAACCACAAAAAAAATAGCAAAATACAGCCCCTCCAAATCCTGAGGATTAAAGATTGACACTTTGATTATTCCTATAAGCATAAATAAGCCTAGAGCAGTCATTAGAATCATAACAGGCTGCCGATAGCTCATCCCAAAAAGGTACTTAAGATATGTTTTTTCGCTCGTCGCATGATCGAACCAGAAGTCATTCATCAAGCCTATTTTTGTATTTTTTATTTAAAAATCATCCCTTCAATTTCACCGTCAAATCATCCACGTCCTCCACAATCGCACGGAAGCGGACAAGCTCATTAGAAGTCATATTGTGTTTTGGGATAAAAATGCCGCCCCCTTTCGCATCATAACAAGCGATCCAATCTTTCATCTCGGTGACCTTGCGTAAATCTTCCCAGGTCATGATCGAAGTAAAAGAATCACCAGCGATGCCTATGCCATCTTCATCAAAGACGTAATTGTTGGGTTCATTGACACGGGGGTTCGTTTTGAAATCGTTTCGAGCTTTTCTCAATACAAAAACAGGAAGCAGTACAAGCCCTAATACAAATATGAAAACGGGTAATGGGAAGGTGTTTATTTCTGGAAAAAGGCCCATCAAATATGCTCCCATGTATAGCACTGCAACCACGCCGAGTAGAGAAAAAAAAAAAAAAAACGGCTTTTTAACCACCAACATGATCAGCAGGTTTTGATACTGCTTTGAGGTGATTTGGGTCTTTATTTCGAGGGTTTCCATTTTGAAAAACTGATTTCTTTAAAATGGATTGCTAACCTCTGTCAGCGCTTCACCACTTTGCTTAAAGCGCTGACAGAGGTAGTGCAATCAAACTTTATTGAGCTGCTTTCAGCCAAGTTCCAGCGGCTTTGCCTTCGGCAGTTTCTAGTTGATAAAAATAGCGTCCTGATGGCCAGACAGTAGCTTCAGCTTCCAGACGATGTGCGCCGGCACCTAGTTCGTACTGCTGCGCGCTAAGTTCGCGCCCTTGAGCGTCGAGCCAGCGAAGTATAACCTTGCTTTTTTGCCCCAAAGAAAAACCGAGCGCAGGAGAAGTTCCAGGATTCGGGAATAGGAGAACTGGTATCTCTGTTCTTTCTGGCGAAATGCCCGTAGGCTGCGCGAAGCGAAATTTTTGCACCTTTCCCTCAAAACTACTCGCATATATATACCCGCTAGGACTATGTGGATACACGCCCCAACAACCATAAAACTCTGAAGTGTCATTCAACGGATATGTATCATACTGCGCTACTGCTACAGGATTGGCAGGATCATGAAGATCGACCACATATACCCCGCTGGTATAATGACTCAAAAAGAGATAGTCGCCTTCGACATGCGCATTGTGTGCCAATTTACACGGAGCCAGAAACTCACTTACCAAAGCAGTATTTCCCTGAGCATCAAGCGACCATATCTTGACGGTTTTGTCGGCGGTTTCTTCTGTTGTTACAAAATGGCGGCCGTCTTTTGTGGGCCAGATATTATGACAATATCCGAATGTCGTGTCAGTTAGACGTGTGATAAGTATAGGGTCGGCCGGGTCAATCATGTACCAAATCGAATAGTCTACTCCATTTGCGATCCAGGCGGTATCGTTTCGGGCAAAAACATCGTGCACGCCCGACTCAGCCAAATATGCGACCGCAAGTGGGTTTTCAGGATCGAACAGGTCGTAGATATACACGCCTTCAAACGTGCTACCCGTTACGTATGCACGTGCATTGAGCGTATCAATACTCAGATTGTGGGAAGTGGTAATACGATCAGTTCGGCTTTTTAAGTAAACAACTGTATCAGGCAAACCAGAAAGATCGATAACCTGAACTCCTTCATTTGTACCGGTCATTTCAGCAGATACATATGCATAGTGTCTGTATGTCTTTATATCACGGTGATAATAATAATCTCCAAAAGTCGGACCGGGAACAGTAAATAAATGCTGCATATCCGAAGCGCGAATAATGGCTGTTCCATCTTTTACACCTGCAAGTACATACTCTTCTCCATCGGAACTCGTCCATCCCCATACGTCGGAAGTTCCGGTCGTATCGACTCCTCCATGGTACACACCATCAAAGAAAACTTCATTTTCCAATACAAGCTCAGGCACTTGCCCAAAGGCGACCGAAAAAATCAAGAGGCATAATAATAAACTGCTTAATTTCATTTCAGGTCGTTTTTTTGGATAAAATCAAGAAACTCAGTGGTACTTCGATCCAGCATTTCATATACATTTTGAAAGCCTTCTTCGCCACCATAATATGGATCAGGAACATCTTTACTTTTTCCTAATGGATCAAAATCACGCATTAAAAACATTTGCGCCTTATTTTCCTCAGCATATTGCTGTTGGGCACGCAAGTCGCGCAGATTACTACGGTCCATCGCGATGATATAATCATATGTGGCAAAATCTTCGATCCGAAGTTTCCGTGCACGAGAAGAGAGCACAATCCCGTATTGAGCAGCCACTTTAAGGCTTCGAGCATCAGGCTCATGGCCTACATGCCACCCCCCAGTACCGCAGGAGTCCACTTCTATCTGATCACCAAGAATTTGGTTTTGGACTTTATGCAGAAATAAACCTTCCGCTAAAGGCGATCGACATATGTTTCCTAAACAGACAAACAGCACTTTTTTCATGCTGTAAAGATAGAAGAAACAAAAATCATTTGCCGAGACCTGCTTTATTTCTTTATTTCGCGTCAAGATTCAAACGGTATATCCTATCATGAGCATTCCAGCAAGCATTTCAGCCGTATTGGCCATCATCGGACTCTTCCTCATTTTTAACGGAGGCGCACAAATGCGCACCGACGTAGATGAGATGAAAATAAACGATACAAAAGTAGAAGTATATAACAAAGCTGCAGAGGGTACAAATCCTCGCAAGCTGTTTGGTGTATTCTGCATTATCGGAGCTACACTTTCGGGTTTTGCCGCATTGGGCATGACTACGATCCGCAAAGGTGGTATCGAAGAAGACGGGCAGCCTCTGCCTCCGGAAAAAGAAGACTATTAAGTCTTAATTTTTTTTCGTGTTATAAAACAGCCCGTATGGATTCATACGGGCTGTTTTTTATTTCAGGAATTTCAGGCTCGAGGTTATACTTAGAGCTTTGAGCCTAGAACCTAAGAACAGCGAAGACTTATTTCTCCCGATCTACCGCATAACGCATAAGTTGCTCCAGCGACTCACGTGCCTCTGATGCAGGAAATTCATGTAAAATGGAAGATGCTTCAGTAAGATATTCCTGCATAACATTGCGCGAATAATCGATGCCGCCGTTGTCGGTGACGTGCTTGATAAGCCAGGCGACCTTTTTGGTATTTTTATTATGGCGCTTCACGATGTTGACAAGCTTACGGCGTTCTGCCCAGCTCGATTTATTCAATACGTGAATAAGTGGAAGCGTCATTTTGCGCTCCTTGATGTCGATGGCGCGAGGTTTGCCGATATCGGCGGTTCCATAATCGAGGAGGTCGTCTTTGATCTGAAAGGCGATGCCCATTTTCTCTCCAAAGAGGCGCATGCGCTCCACGGTTGGATCATCGGCTCCGGCAGAAGATGCGCCTGCGGCGCAGCAGGCCGCCATGAGTGAAGCCGTTTTCTGACGAATAACCTCGATATATACCGCTTCATCGATATTGAGCAAGCGCGATTTTTCCTGCTGCATCAACTCCCCTTCCGACAATAGCTTTACAGCTTCTGAGACGATTTTCAACAATTGAAAGTCATCGTGTTCGAGCGCCATAAGCATGCCTCTCGAAAAAAGGAAATCGCCTACAAGCACTGCGACTTTATTCTTCCACATCGCATTGATAGAAAGGAAACCGCGTCGGGTATCGGCGTCATCTACAACATCATCATGGACGAGCGTGGCGGTATGCAAGAGCTCTACAAGCGCGGCTCCGCGATAGGTCGGCGGCTGAATGCCACCGCACACAGCAGCGCTAAACATCACCAACATGGGACGCATCTGCTTACCCTTGGTTTTGAGCATATAGCGCGTTACGCGATCCAATAAGCCAACGTCGCTTTTCATTGCACTCCGAAAGTACTTTTCGAAATACGCTAGCTCTTCCGCTATCGGGGCCTGGATCTGTTGCAGGGTATCGCTCATTGGGGCAAAGGTAATCTATTTGCTTATGATAACTTCTGAGGTT
>JBGCFB010000386.1:0-22801 GCA_045106685.1 Bacteroidia bacterium
GAAACCGAAACACGCGTAGTGCTCAAGTTGCATCCGCTGCTTGCGCCTTATAAAGTGGCGGTATTGCCATTGGTAAAGAAAGACGGTCTTCCTGAAATCGCACGCGAGATCATGGCTGAACTGAAGTACGACCACCTTGTCAATTACGACGAGAAGGATTCTGTAGGTCGTCGTTACCGTCGCCATGACGCAATCGGAACGCCTTACTGCGTTACCGTTGATTACGAAACAAAAGACGATAATGCCGTGACTGTTCGCGACCGTGACACCATGGAGCAAGTGCGTATGCCGATCTCTGAGGTAGCTGCTTATGTAACGCGTAAGCTTAGCTGGAGGGATGTGTTGGAGAAATAATTGAAACTAGATACTGTTATCAAGTACATGAATTTAGCCGGAGCCAATGAATTGGCTCCGGCTTTTTAGTTCCGATAACAGGGCTCGAACCTGTGTCCTCCCGGGTGAGAGCCGGGTACTCTGCCTCTGAGCTATATCGGAATTTTGGTGAGTGTAGGGCTCGAACCTACGTCTACCCGGTCCAGAGCCGGGAGTTCTACCACTGAACTAACTCACCAATTCTTTATGACAAAATCTTTTTGCCAGAAAAGTATTTGTGTTGCCTCAGTACCTTTGCGAAGTAAGGATTCGCAATAGCCACTCCATGGACAAGTTCTGGCGTAGGCTTAAACTTTGCAATCTGATGAGCCTTGGGCGCAATCCAGCCAGATTTTTTAGCATTGATTCCTGCAAGCTGACATTGTGTTTCGACCATAGTCTTTGTGCAGGCAGCTTCGCCTCGAAACACTTCCCAAGGCAAAGGAAGCTTATTCCAAACTTCAGTATTCGGATCGAGTCCTCCGCCAGAATTGCGATGCCACGCGGCCACGTCTCCAGCCATCAGACGGAGTACTTTGCCAAAACAAATCTCATCTAACACATACTCCATACCCATCGAATAAATAAGATTCATCCAATTATCGCGAGCTTTATTCCAGGCTCCGGCAGCATGATTCCAGGTGCTAGAGTCATTTCCTTTTGCAACGATCATCGATTCTCTGTTGATGTCATTTTCTTCCCACACCTCAGACAGTAATGTTGAAATATCCTGAAGGGCAGTTGTCCACTTACCCAGCAGCATTCCTTTCTGCTTATCTGTTAAGTGTGAAAAAACTTCTTGGCTGGGGTATATCCATGAAATCGCCCACCAGTTCGTATTAACTGAGGTGTTTAAAACCTTTTCTTTGCTCAGGAAAGAAAAGCCTGATGAAGTCTTTACGCTTTTACAACGATCAAATAGCATGTTGCTTATTTCATCAAATGCCTGTTCCTGACTTTGATTTGTAAACACACTTCTCATGTTACATCTCGCATTGAAATAGGCAATAAAACAGGCAGTGTTTGTATCCTTAGCGAACTCAATGAATTCAATTTTATGAGCGAAGCCGTGCTTGCTGATTTTTTGAAGCTCAGACTTGTGAGACTCTCCTTTGAATCTCATCAACTTTCTTTCGAGTCTTTTTAGCAATCTCCACTTCTTATTGTAGTTCCTTTTGCTTATTTCAATGCCTTGATTCTTTCTCTCAAATTTATTGAGTCTATCACCGACGAAGTTATTTTCACCAATACGCTTGCCGATCAGAGGAGCAACATCTTCAATAAATTTCTCAATATCATCAACGTTATTGAAGTCGATTCCTCCTTCTATTTTCAGCTTAAAAAGTTCAATCGCCTTTTTGACTTGTGTCTCTGCACCGACAGCACGTGCAAATTCTTCAAGCATGGATGAATAGCCCCAGAATGATCGCTTTAACGAACCCTTAGCTGCCTTATCTAACAACTTTCTTTCTTTTGAATTCAAATCGTTTCCCAAAAGTTCTAAAACCATTTGGGCGACATCTTCTGGGCGCTTCCTTTGGTTTAGGGTTTCGAATAATGTTTGAATATTCATTTTTAGGGTTTTTGGAAATGACGTGTTTGAGTAATCTTAAAATGACGTTTTCGTCGATGGAACAAAGGAAAAGCCCTCCTACGCAGTCTTTTTGCGCAGGAGAGTTTTTCTTTTTTATCCTAGAAAAAATGTACTCACTGCGGTGCTATTCAAAGCCCAGTTGAGGTCATAGACCTCATCAGCGAGATCAGGATCATCCACGATCTGGAGTTGCTGCACATCTGCCTTCATCTGAAGGAGTGGCGCGAGCATCAGCTTCGCCTGAAGCTTTTGAAGCAGCGCCTCAACGTTCTGGGTGCTCAGGTTGCCTACAACCTGACCTCCGAAGCTCATTTCAAGCCAGATCACTTCATTCTTTCTGACATCAAGCACACCAAATACAAGGCCCTTATCCATACTTTGTTTGATACGTACCTGATGCTGCACATGCGTAGGATTGTAGGCCACGCCACGCGAAGTTACCGTCATCGGATGTTTTGAGTTCATCCATCCCACTACGACGTTTGGCGCGATAGCACCTGTCGTGTAGGCGTTACAGGTGAAGGTCACATAGCGCGCGCCTTCCTTACGTAGTTTATCTACATCCACGTCGATGTATTCTGCTGTGCCGATCTTATGAGGAATGCGTTGAATATCACCACTGTGCTTACAACCTGTGATCACAAGTCGCGAGTAAGAGCAATTTTCCACACGATCTTCATATGCAACCAGACAGCTCAAGTCCATATCCAGGTGCTGGGCAGGGAGGCCTTCACCCCACTGGAGAAACAGACGTACCGTATTGCCTTCGACCGGAAAACGTGTTCCGCTAGGCACGGCAGGTAAGTCCTGAATATGATCACTTCGATCACCGATAGACAATGGAATATGCTCCAGTTCTTTAGCGATGTAAAGCGAACGACTTTCGGTCTCCGTTTTTGCCAACTTTGCCTTAATCACATCGAGTGTAAGCACCCGAATCGCTTCACGCATCGACACTAATTGCTTATCGCTATACAACTGCAAGAGTCGGTTAGCTGGAATACGCTTATTGGTTCCGCCGAGTGGCTTTACTGAACGTGACGAAGTTCTATTAAAATAGATATCAGCATACATGTTCAAGGTAAAGATCAAGCGTGGTGGCACTGCATGCATCACTTCACGGAAGTACTGCAAAGTAAGCTCAGCACCAAACCACAACATAGAAGCAAACAGTGAGCGGGCAAATAAACCTGGACGCTCCTGAAGCATGCTGAACGTAGCGTCAGCGTCCATCTTGAGTTTGTATTGCTCCACATGTCCCTGCCATACCTCGTAGTCCTCATTGTAGAACACATCCAGCAGTTGGGCCAGTTTCTCAAAACCCTTTCGCTTACTGTATTCTGCCAGACGCAGAGCACGAATGATGCGCACCCACATCTCGCGCTTTGGGTGCATGATCTCAGCTTGCTTACGCACATCCATAGGAAGCGCGTTCAGCCACTCAGCGTAGCGACGGCACTCGGCACGGCTGTACTTCAGTTTGAGCGAAGTTGCTGTTTGCAACTTCGTGGCCACCTCATCCGAAGCTGGACCATAGCGATGCTGAGCATTGCGAGCGCTGCGCTTCAGGATGGTTCCTGGCCGGATGATCTGCAAGTATCCGGTATGCTTGTACCACAGGTAGCGAAGCACATCGTTGGGGCTTGTGAACAGACGACCCGCGAGGCTCGCCTTGTCCTGCTCGATCAGCGCGTCGATCAAGACCATCAAGGTTTCTTTCATGGCGACCTTGGGGGCTTGAGGAAGCTCGACGTGCTTGAGCAATACTTTCAGGCTATCGACCTGCGTAGCATCAAGTGCAACAGGCGAAGCGAGCAGGCTCTCGAAGAACTCCTGCAATTCGGCATCGCTCCAGTAAACCAACGTTTTCAATTTACTGATTTGGGTATCAGCAATATCCAGCGTCTCAAAGCTAAAAGGGGTTCCGCAAAATGGGCAGCCATTATAGCGGTCGATTGGAAAGGTGTTAAAGGGAATCAGGTGTCCGCACGGGAGGGTTGTTCCTTTACGCTTTGATGTTGGGAAAATATTAGCAAACCAGGTCACAAGGTGATCGAAGCGGGTTTCGCCGGTAGGGATATCCCATTGCTTCACCAAGGGTGTCCAGTTCTTGCGCACGCCGCTTACTTCACGTAATGCGTTTAGTAGGTCAAGTTTGGCTGTAGGAGGCAAGGCATTCACTGCATGCAGGGCAGGCTCCGAAAAATCGAAACCCAGCGAGTTGCAATTAGCAACCAGGCTTGCAGTCGTCGGTCCGATAGCTTCATACTTTCCGTGTAGCTTTTGGGCAAACGGAAGGTAAAGCGCGTTTTGACGAAGGGCGATTTTAAGGATTTCGGTGTTCATGGTATTCGTATTAAACAGTAAAAAATTCGGCAATCTCGATTCTGAGTCATTTTGAAGATGGTGGGGAAATCCCCGGAAGTAAGAATCGATTGGCCGTAAAAAAACCAGGTAATCAAGCGGCTAGGAGTTGTGGGAAAACAAGTGAGAAGTAAGCCACTTTTGACCTTTGTATGCTTTTTATGTGTTTGTTTTTTTGTGAAAAAAAGTAAAAATATTCCGGCAGTCTTCCATCTAAATCATTACCCGAAAATGGTGGGGAAATCCCCGGAAGTAAGATGCAATTGGCCGGAATAAGTCAAGGTTATCAAGCAAGTTTCAAAGGCGGATTCGAACCGCAATAACCAATTAGAAGTAACTTGCTTTTGACCTTTCTGGTGAGACAGGTGGGATTCGAACCCACGACCTGGGCATTATCAGCGCTGAAGTAAGTATGTGTTGTCCTGGCTTGCTGGAAGCCAAATCAGTAATTGTCATTTTCTTCTCCTTCCTTTATGTTCTATGAACATATTTAAGAGGGACTTTAAATGGACTATTAGCGATTTAGTGCCTGCAGCACTAGTGGAAATCCACACACTACCTGCTCTACCTCTGAGCTACTGTCTCAAAATTTGAAAGATTTGAAAGAACGTTTCCGTCGATGGTACAAAGGAAAAGCCCTCCTGCGCAGTCTTTTTGCGCAGGAGGGCTTTTTGTTAAAAAATTTAAAACTTAACTTTAAAAAGGAACATTTACCCGTTCCCTGAGCGGAGTCGAAGGGAACAGTGCCAAAGGCACTATTTTGGTGGCTTCGACTCCGCTCAGCCACCGTCAACTTTAGTTTCTCTTGAGCTTGCTGAAGGATTCAGCCACCAGCAAATAGTTTTTTACACTACAACTCTAAATCAAACAAATAGCTGCGATTTCTTCCAGGGTAATACCCTTTGATTGCTACCTTTTTTCCTTTCGATTGCTCCAAGGTCCGAATAAGATCGTCAGGATTGGAAACGGATTCTCCGTCCAGTTCAAAGATGACAAAGCCTTCCTGAATTTCGGTCTGCTGACGAAGCTGACCCGCGACCAGTTTATTCACGCGCACGCCACCATTAATTTCAAAACGCTGGAGCTCGCTTTTCGTCCGTGCCGAAATAGGGCCAAAGTTTGCCCCAAGGCTGGTAAGGAATTCGCTACGCTTTCCGCCGAGAATTTCGGTTGTACCGCTCTCGTTGGTTAGGGCAAGATCAAACTCGCGACGTTCGCCTTCGCGCAAGACTGCTACGCGCAGCTTGTCACCAGGACGCTTGCGCGCAAGTACTTCCTTGAAGCGAGCATCATCGCGCACCTTGATGCCGTCGGCCTCAACGATCACGTCGCCCTGACGAAGACCCGCTTTACTTGCAGCTCCATCGATAGAGAGTTCTTGTATATAGACGCCTTCGGTGATATCGGTAAGCCCAAGTTTGGGGGCGGTCTTTCCGTCGATATTCACGACGGTATTTATGCCAGCAAATCCGCGCTGGACTTCGCCGTATTGGCGCAGGTCGCTCACGATCTTGCGGACGATATTGGCTGGTACAGCAAAGGCATAACCAGCGTAGGCTCCGGTAGGCGAAGCAATCGCCGTATTTACGCCCACCAAGTCGCCATCGAGATTCACCAAGGCTCCACCCGAGTTTCCAGGGTTCACCGCTGCATCGGTTTGGATAAATGACTCGATCGCCGCGCGATCCTTAATGATCTCCAGGTCGCGACCTATCGCACTGACGATCCCTGCTGTGGCAGTAGAGGCGAGGTTAAACGGATTTCCTACAGCAAGCACCCACTCTCCTACTTGCACCTCATCCGAATTGGAGAGGCGTAGATAAGGAAGCCCTGTTGCTTCGATCTTCAGGACGGCAAGGTCTGTGGAGGGATCGGTTCCTACAACAGATGCGGTGAAGGTGCGATTGTCAGAAAGCGTAAGCTCCAGGCGGTCGCCGGAAGCGATCACGTGGTTGTTGGTTACGACGTAGCCATCTTCACTCATGATCACGCCTGAACCTGTAGATACCATCTCGCGGCTACCGCTCCGTTGCGGGCGCAAGCCAAAAAACTCATAAAAAGGGTCGATATTGGCATAGCTACTTTGGCGGATCGACTTGATGTGAACGACTGCGGGCGTGGAGCGCTCAGCTGTTTCAGTAAAGCTTGGAGGTGCTGCTGTATGCGATACCTTTTGTAAGATTGGTGTTTCGTTTCGGGCAAATACGGGCTTGACTGCTCCGGTATTACCTGCTTGAGTGAATGTCTCCGGTGATCCTTGAGGAGCTTTGGTAACGAAAAAATGATAGCCAGCCAGCATAAGACCGCATACCAATGTCGTGACAATGATGTTTTCTAATATCCGCTTCATCTTGATTGTTTTTTGGACAATTTTGCCTGATGTACGACAAAAATAAGGGACTGTTTACATTCTTATTTAGTAGATGTATCGAATAAACAGTTTCATCTATATCAGATTTGATATATTTGTCTTCAAAGCAAACACAAGCCTAATCTCTAATCTATGTCACAAAACCAGGAAAACCTGAGCGGAAAGTCTAATCCAAATCCGAAGGGTGAATTACATTTACTGAAAAATCTGAAGTATGATGCGCCTGCAGGCCTTGTTGTATTCCTGGTAGCACTCCCACTTTGTCTGGGTATTGCACTTGCTTCCAAAGGCGAGAATGTTGAAGCTCCTTTGTTTAGTGGACTACTCGCTGGTATTATAGGAGGCCTTGTCATTCCTTTTATTAGCCGTTCTCCTCTGAGTGTGAGTGGTCCTGCAGCGGGGCTTATCGCTATTGTTATTACTGGGATGGATAGCCTTGGTTCCTGGGAAGCATTTTTGGTTGCAATATTTTTGGGAGGCTTGATTCAAATTGCTTTTGGCTTTTTTAAAGCGGGCGCAGTTGCTTATTTTTTCCCAAACTCTGTTATAAAAGGGATGTTGGCGGCGATTGGGATTATCCTTATTCGAAAACAACTACCTCACGCTCTTGGTATCGATACTGAAGCTGTTGACCTTAAATTTCACCTTGTCGAAACGCATGAAATGATTTCGCGAGCGCTGACAAATATGGAAGTAGGAGCTTTTATTATCAGTATAATAAGTCTTGCTATTCTTTTGACTTGGGAAAACAAGATTTTCAAGAAACTATATTGGCTCCCAGGAGCATTGATTGTTGTCATCATCGGAATTGTGATCAATCAGGTTTTCAGAGGAATGGGCTCCCCATTTGAGCTTTTGGGCGGAATGGAGGGACACCTCGTCAATCTTCCAGATGAACTTGTAAATGAAGGTCCTAAAGGCTTTATAAAACAATTTACATTCCCTGATTTTAGTGCTTTGCTCAATCCGCAGGTATATGTTGTGGGGCTTACCATTGGCTTGGTGGCAAGTGTGGAGACCTTGCTCAGTGTGGAGGCTGTCGATAAACTCGATAAGCATAAGCGTCAAACTCCACTTAACCGAGAGCTTATTGCTCAAGGTGCTGCGAACACCCTTGCGGGCCTCATCGGAGCATTGCCTATTACTGCGGTTATTGTCCGATCAAGTGCAAATGTGAATGCTGGAGGCCAGACTCGGACCTCAGCGTTTTTACACGCGATCTTTTTGCTCGTGTCTGTTATTACTATAGCAGGAGTCTTGAATATGATTCCGCTGGCCAGTCTTGCTGCTATTCTACTCCTCATTGGGTATAAGCTTGCTCGACCAGCCTTATGGAAGCTCATGTACAAGCGGGGCATGAACGACTTTGTCCCTTTTGCAGTAACCGTTGTTGCAGTGCTCGTAACAGACTTGCTTACAGGTATTGCTATCGGAACTGCGGTAGGAATTTTCTATACAATAAAAGCAAACTTCCATACTGCTATTAAAACAACAACTGAAGGAGACCAGATTGAAATTCGTTTTGCAAAAGACGTTAGCTTCCTTAATAAAGCAGAGTTGAGCAAAGTACTTGCAGGTATTCACACTGGGAAGTCCGTTGTGATTGACGGAAGTCAGGCCGATTTTATCGACAACGATATTCGTGAAATACTGTACGAATTTCATGTAAGGGCTGACGATGAAGGAATTCCTCTTGAATTCAGAGGTGTAGGTCCGCTTGAGCTGGACGATGGCCTTGGGCATTAGCCTTTGAGTACATGCGATCAGAGATAAAATGAAAAGTGCATAGTAGGAATTTTAAAATTCCTACTATGCACTTTTCATTTTAGATACTCCTGAATTACACCTTCAATATCTGCTCTCTGCCAGGACCTACTGAAAGGTGGCTGAGCTTAGCGCCAAGGGCATTTTGCAAATAATCGACGTAACTCACCAATGGCGGAGGCACAGTATCACCTTGCACAAGCTTGGTGATGTCTTCCTGCCAGCCAGGGATGGCTTTTAGATCAAGATCAAAATCGCCGTCGAGACGATAAGGAGGTTCTTGTGTCAGCGTACCATCGGCGAGCTTATAGTTCTCTACCACCTGAATCTCATCCATGCCGCTGAGCACATCAGCCTTGGTCATGATGAGATCGGTAACGCCGTTGAGGCGAATGGCAAAACGCAACAAAGGGACATCCAGCCAGCCGCAGCGGCGCGGGCGCCCTGTGGTCGCACCAAATTCTCCTCCAGCCTGACGAATCGCTTCGCCAGCATCTCCGTGCAATTCGCTTGGAAATGGACCGCTACCCACGCGGGTGCAGTACGCTTTGAAAATGCCGTACACACGGCCAATATCACGTGGAGAAATACCCAACCCGATACAAGCTCCGGCAGTAGTCGTGCTTGAGCTTGTCACAAATGGATAGCTACCAAAGTCAATGTCGAGCAAGGCACCTTGAGCACCTTCAGCCAATATCTTTTTACCAGCATCCAATGCCTCATATACAAACGTATGACCGTCGACCTGAGGGATCGTGCACATGAATTCGATCGCTTCATGGAACGCTTGCTCATGCTCGCTTACGTCGTATTCAAATCCTTCGTACATGCCGAGCAGGCGCTGATGCTTCGCTACCAACGCCTGATAGCGTGTCGCAAAGTCAGCTTCCATGGCATCACCTGCCCGAAGCCCGTTGCGGCCGGTCTTGTCCATATAGGTAGGACCGATGCCACGCAGCGTAGAACCGATTTTTTTATCACCTTTTGCTTGCTCACTTGCTGCATCGAGAAGCTTGTGAGAAGGAAGAATAAGGTGAGCCTTTTTGTCGATACGGAGGCGCTCACGAGCAGGGAAACCTTTGGCTTCCAGCGCTTCGATTTCGCGGCGGAGTACGATCGGATCGATTACAACTCCGTTACCGATTAGGCATACTGTTTCTGATTGAAAGATTCCCGAGGGAATAAGGTGTAACACGTGCTTTTGGCCATCAAACCAAATGGTGTGGCCCGCATTAGGACCGCCCTGATAACGCGCTACAACATCATATTGAGGGGCGAGAACGTCTACGGCTTTTCCTTTGCCTTCGTCTCCCCATTGCAAACCTAATAATACGTCAACAGGCATGTTATTCTGGCTTTAAGCTTTCAAGAGCGCTGTCGGTATCCGGGTGGATACTGAAAACAGAATTAAGTTTGGTGATCAACAGGATATTGTTGATAAACTCGGAAGGGTTTGTCAGTACGACTTCGCCGCTCACTTTGCGTGCTTTGGTAAGCAATGTGATGAGCACACCGAGGCCGCTACTGTTGATGTGGCGAAGCTCTGTGAGGTCCATGACAAAATTGCGTGCACCAGCAGCAAGCCGCTCAGCAAACGCGTCGGTTAATGGAATACCATCGGTTTCGCCGATGAGATTTCCTTCCAGGTAAAAGATTCCCACAGTATCGTTGTGGGCTTCGTATGTAAAATTCATGATGCGGACGAGCCTTGTTTTTTGGAAAGATTAGGACATGATGCTCCCTGACGACAGTCGCCATAGAGCGTGAGCGCATGAAAGCTTATATCAAAGTTGAGCAGATCGCCCACCATCTGTTCGATTTCGCCGATCCGGGGATCGCAAAACTCCATCACCTGACCACAGGTGTTACAGAGGAGGTGATCGTGCTGCTTGTAGCCGTATGATTTTTCGTATTGAGCCTGATTCGCACCAAACTGGTGCCGCTTAACCAGGTCACAGTCAACCAGGAGGTCAAGGGTGTTATATACGGTGGCACGACTGACACGGTAGTTCTTATTTTTCATTTGGATATAGAGTGACTCCACATCAAAATGATCGGAACGGCTGTAAATCTCCTCCAGGATTGCAAATCGCTCAGGCGTTTTGCGCTGCCCTTTACCGTCGAGGTACTGTGCGAAAAGGTCTTTGACCTCATCGATCCGTTCTTGTTGTTTGGTTACAGGTACATCAGGCATTTCTATTCTCCTTCTTCTGCAAAAATTACACGCAAAGATAGGGGAAATACTTTACCTATCGCGCTTCTCTTCTTCCCCCAGCCCTAACTCTTCAAGTACTTCTTCTCCAAGATCATATGCCGGGTCAGTATATAACCAGGTCGCACTACCTGCTTTATCAAATACGAGGCTGTACTTACGACGAGCAATAACAACCTTTAATGCAGCAAGAATCTTCTCCTGAAGTGGCTTTAGCTTATTTTCCTGAAACGAAAACAGGTTGCCATTATAACCGAACTTTTCCTCACGATACTCCTTGGCAGCGCGTTCCAATTGGAAAATAGCATCCTGCTTCTGCTGCTTCACTTCTTCAGTGTAGAGTACTTCCTGTGCTGCATACTCCTGATACATTTGCTCAATTTTGGCATATTTCTTCTCTAGCTCAGTCTGCCAAAGGGCGGAAATTTCATCGATAGCAGCTTGGGCTTCCTGGTACTCGGGCATTTTCTGCATAATTTCCTCTGTATTGATATAACCTACTTTTTGAGCTTGTAGGGCAAAAGCAGTAGAGGCAAGTACGAGAACCAGAACAATAAAGCGTTTCATAATGTAATGTGCGTTAGGGTACAAAAAGTGTCTGTTTTTTAGATGATGTGGTGGCGTAAATGTAACGAAAAAAGCACGGAAGCGACTTAACAATGTCTATGGAAAGTCGTACCTTCGAATCATGCAACTGGAAAAAACAATTCAACTTTTTCAAAGCTTGCCTGAAAGCTTTCAACGTGAGGTGATTCACTTTATGGAATTCTTGGCAAACAAGTCACAAAAGACCAATCAAGATAATGACAAGCAAGCCAAATCATTATTTGGTCATGCAAAAGGGCGAATTTATATTAGTCCTGATTTTGATGAACCTTTAGAAGCATTTGAAGACTACCGTTAAGTTAATGGCTTATCTAATAGATACACACACGTTAATATGGTATGCTGAGGGTAGTTCTAAGCTCTCATTAAAAGCAAAGAATATTCTAGACAGTAAGAATATTAATAAATTCATCAGTATTGCTAGTGTTTGGGAAATGGGGATTAAATCTCAGCTAGGAAAGTTGCGTTTTTCTCCTTCTTTTGAAACGTTTATCAGAAACGAAATTAGTTTAGTTGGTTATCAGGTATTGCCAGCTAATCTATCACACATAATCCTAATAGAACAATTAGAGCTTCATCATAAAGACCCATTTGATCGATTAATAATAGCCCAATCTATTACGGAATCATTACCTGTCGTTACGATTGATGAAAAATTCAAGCATTACAATGTTGAAAGCATTTGGTAGCCTATAAGTTTTATGGAAAGTATTATTCAATTATTGCCAGATGCCATTGCCAATCAGATTGCAGCAGGAGAAGTAGTGCAGCGACCGGCTTCTGTAGTAAAAGAATTGCTGGAAAATGCGGTTGATGCAGGCGCAAGCAGGGTTGATTTGCTTATCAAAGATGCCGGCAAAACACTTATCCAGGTTACTGATAATGGTTGCGGTATGAGTAGCGCAGATGCGCGCATGGCGTTTGAGCGACATGCTACTTCAAAAATTCGCCAAAAAGACGATCTCTTTAATATACGTACCCTCGGTTTTCGTGGGGAAGCACTTGCCAGTATCGCTGCCGTAGCGCAGGTAAACCTGCGCACACGCCTCCACGATGTGGAGCTAGGCCAGTCGATCAGCATCGACGGTGGAGACTTCAAAGGGCAGGAAGCCTGCGCCAGTCCTGGTGGAAGTACTTTTCAGGTCAAGAACCTGTTTTTTAACGTTCCCGCCCGACGCAATTTTCTTAAATCAAATCCTGTCGAAACCCGTCACATTCTCAACGAATTTGTGCGCGTGGCAATTCCGCATCCGGAACTTCACCTGACCTTTAAGCATAACACAACCGATG
This sequence comes from Bacteroidia bacterium, assembly GCA_045106685.1. Lineage (GTDB taxonomy): Bacteria > Bacteroidota > Bacteroidia > J057 > J057 > JAUIGE01. Next base: position 12,574 of record JBGCFB010000386.1, read on the forward strand.
TACATGACCTCGTTCCAGGCACACAAGAGGAAAGGCTGATAAGCCTTTTTGGACGCGAGCTGGAAGGTAAATTGATTTCGGTAGAAGAAGACTCTGATTACGTGAAGTTACATGGCTTTGTGGGTGACCCTTCACTGAGCAGAAAAGCCCGCACAGAGCAATTCTTCTTTGTAAACGGACGCTATATTCGCTCTCCATATCTCAATCATGCGATCTCAGGAGCCTATGAGCAGCTTATCCCCAAAGATCAATATCCCTTCTATTGCATTTTTATAGAAATAGATCCGGTACACGTTGATATCAATATTCATCCTACCAAAACAGAAGTCAAATTTGATGACGAGCGCACGCTCTATGTCTTGTTGCAGAGCATGGTAAAGCGTGAGCTGGGTGGGCAGGACAAGGCGCCTATTTTTGATTTCTCTGATGAAAAGCTTCGCAAGGAAATTTATAGTGAGACTTCACGTCCGCAGGTAGATCGCCCGCAGACGATAGGTGACTTCAAGCGGGAGCAGTCGCCTCCGAAGGCGCCGGCTCCTAAGCAGGAAGATTGGAATAATTTGTACCAAAAGCCTAAACTTCCTTCTCGATCTGATCGCCCCACACTTTTTGGTACAGATACACAGTCCACGCCCAGAAGGCCACATGAAGAAGAAGAGGCCATCGAACTGTTGTCTCAGCTTCCGGGTGGTTTTGCGTTGATTATGAGGAGAGAAAAATTGATGCTTGTCAAATCACGTCGCGCTCAACAGCGGGTTTTCTATGAGCGCTTTCTAGAAGCTGAAGGCGGAAACCGCATTCCTTCGCAGCAAATGCTATTTCCTCAAACGCTTGCCTTCTCAGCTGGCGATTATTTGGCATTGCAAGAAGCCACAGAAACTCTGCAACGATTGGGGTTTGATGTGCAGGACTTTGGGCAGCATAGCATGATCGTGTATGGATCGCCCAGTGGCGTAGGCCCTTCACGTGTGGAAGGAATATTAAAAAATCTTGCCTCTGATATCGAACAGACTGGGATGAGTCGGGTTCATGAGAAGATGCATGAAAATGTCGCACGTAATATTGCGATGCGCGCGGCGACTCAGAAAGGGCAAAGCCTTCCTGAATCAGAAGTGTTACCTTTGATGAAAGCACTCTTCCGCTGCGAAGCGCCAGCCTTCAGCCCTTCAGGTAAACCCGTCTACACCGTGATAGAACCATCTGAGCTTTTGAAGTAATTTCCACAGCTCAAAAACAACTGAATTCTCTTCTTATGAATATGCAACTGACACCTATTGTTAAAAATCTCTTGATCATCAATGGATTGGTCTGGGTGTCAATCATGATCCTTATTCAGGCCAATGCAGGCATTGGCGAAATGATTTATAACGATTTTTTCTCCCTGCATAAATCAAATATTTTAGGGCTCCGTGAGGTCGTTCCTATGGTAGGCGGAATAGAGGGTTACCCGTATGGCAGAGGCGCGATTCCCGCAAATGGATTTAACCCTCTCCAGATTATTACCCACTTTTTCAGCCATAGTCAGGGAAGCCTGAATCACATCTTTTTCAACATGTTTGGCCTGCTTATGATTGGCCCAGCGATTGAAATGGCGATGGGAGCGAAGCGCTTTCTACAATTTTATCTTTTTTGTGGAATTCTGGGAGGAATATTTGTTGCCTTTTTGGACCCTTCGCCAATACCAGTAGTCGGTGCTTCAGGTGCCTTGTTTGGGCTTTTGCTTGCATTCGCAGTCTATTACCCCAATGCGCGGCTTCTCCTATTTTTCGTTTTGCCCATGAAATCTACTACACTAGCATGGGTTGCAGGATTGGGTTCCGCTGCCCTATTATTGCTAAACTTTGTTAACCCTGGCTCCGGCACTATGGGAGGCATTTCACACTTTGGTCACCTGGCAGGAATGGTAGCAGGACTTATCTTTTTTTATATACGTCCTCATATTCCTTTTCTTAACTAATACTATTACCAAAACAAGCTGGAGATATAATCGTTTATCGGAAGTAGAACAGCCCTACTAGTGTCCCTATGCAAGAGAAACTTCGATACGAACTCAATAAATTCCTAAGAGTCCATGACGCCCTTGGTTGGTTCATTGTGATGATTGGGGTGAGCCTTGTAGCTCAACTTATATTATATCTGGCACTGACTTTAGTGTTGGAAGACGGCAGCGCAGTATTTTATAAAGTGCTATCCTATGTCGCGATGCCTGCTTCGCTACAGGAAGGTATTACACGTCCTTGGAGTATTTTTACCTGGCCTTTTGTGAGCCTGGATCCCCATTTTCATTTTGGCGGAGAAGGCGAGCCTCAGCGTGGGCTGGGGATTGTCAACTTCCTGGTCAGTGGCTATATCATGTTCGTTTTTGGAAGAATAGGCCAGCAGCTTTTGGGCAGTGTGCGTCTACGCCGCTTTATTCTGTTGAGTATTCCTGTAGTGGGACTTGCCGTGATGACTATCGGCACGTTTGTATTTACAGGTGCTGAAGGAGCGCGACCATTAACCTACCTCTCTGGTATGATGCCGCTTGTGATCGCACTTATTTCGGTTACGGCTGCGCTGGTACCTGACTATCCTGTTCCTATGATGTTGTTCGGTAAGGTGAAACTTAAGTGGTTGGCTCTTGCCTTTATTATTTTGGAATTTTTCCTCGTTGGACTGGCCGTTTCTCCATTTGCATGGGCCATTATCCTTTCAGCCAGTTTTGCAATTGCCTATGTATATCTTATGCGCGAAGGAACAGACCTTGTAGAGGTTGTGTCATCATGGTTTAGAAAAAAGGAGCAGGCAGGCGCTCCAAAGCGTGCACCGGAAAAAGGAAAAGTACGCAGCATGAAAATGCGTCCTCAGTCGAATCAAAAGCAAACGGCAAGTGTGCCTAAAGATGGCCCCGTTCCCCAAGAAGAAGTAGATCGTATTCTTGATAAAATAAACGAAGAAGGCTATGAAAGCCTTACTCGAGACGAAAAGGAGCGATTATTGAGGGCTTCAGATGGAAAGGACGTCCAATAAATGAAAAAAAAGCCAGGCTCACGCCGCTGGTGGACTCGTCTACTAGCGATTATATATGGCATCTGTGCGGTGCTGTGTATACCGGGCTATCTGGCCCCTTGGCTCCGTGTGGAATGGATTCCTGTGATTCAACTTTTGCCTGTAGGACTGGCCTGGCTTATCCCGATTCATGCAATTGCAGCGATTTGGTTTTTAGTTCGGGGTCATAAGCGTACGGCGCTGTTTGCCTTAACGGGTTTATTGTTGAGTATATGGGTTGGAAGCAAAGACTGGAAGTCATCCTCCGACGCTCCGCAGGAGCAAGCCGATATTCGCGTAGCAAGTTTTAATGTGCAGAGCTTTGCAACGAATGCAGACAAGCTCACCAAAATAGGCAAGCTCATCGCATCCCAAAATGTAGATGTGGCCTGTTTTCAAGAGTTTAAAGACTTTGAGATGGAAGGAGAATCCAGCACTGCCGTTGAGACGATGGCGGGACTTCTCAATATGCCGCATTATCACTTTCTGCACCGACCGGGATATACTCAAGGCGTAGCAGTATTCTCTTCATTCCCTATTATCAAACTTGACACGCTGTATTTGTTTGAGGGAGAGGTAAACCACGGCGTCCTCGCGACGCTCCGCCACCCCAAAGGCCATATAGGCATCGGAAGCATGCACTTTACATCCTTCCGCCTTTTTTACCAACGTTCAGAAAAAAATCAGCTTAAATATCTGTTGCCTCGCCTCGGGAGAAATGCGACCGAAGGCATTGCAACACATCAGGCTAGAATCGACCTTGTCCTCGCGAAAGCCCTGGAATATCCTTATCCGCACATCCTGGCGGGTGACCTCAATACGGCACCGCACACCTCGATTGCACGTCAACTCCGTCGCCATTACACGGACAGCTTTCTGGCTGGAGGCCAGGGCCTTGGATGGACTTATCCGCTGCTGGGACCACTGGGCGTAAGGATCGATCACCAGTACGCGTCAAAGCGCTGGCAAGTCATCAGTCATGAGGTGCTCAAGAGTGGCCTCTCTGATCATGACGCTACGATTGCGAGCTATGTCCTGGAGTAGCGGCTTCCTGCGGTCGCCGTAATGAAGGAAAATCATTTCGTGATTTTAGTGAAGCTTGGAGTATTAGTCATTGAACATTTGTCATTAAAAGGACCACATGATCCATGACTAATGACTCATTCTACATTGTTCATCATACATTCTACATTGAGTCAGCTAACCTTCCGTTCCCACTTGTCCACAAGGTGAATTGTCAGCAGGTTGATCCAGAACATGGCGCCCACTTTATCTACCTCTATCAATTCGTTGAGGAGGGAGTGGAGCATGATGACAGAGAGGCTGAGAGTAGCGACCAGCGCCAAACGCCGGTGCAGGCGCACGCGTGCTTCCAGGGCTAGGCGACCTCCTTTTGTAAACATATACAAGCACATCCCAATAAAGAGCAGGCCACCGACGAAGCCTTGTTCTGCAAAGGTCATCAGGTAGTAATTGTGCGTGGTAGACTGCTCGGGGTTATCGCTCACGTAGGTACGGAAAGCGTCATTGGCGTATTTGCGGTAATTCTGGTTGAAGGTACTTGGACCAAAGCCGGCAACAGGGCGCGCTTCGATCATTCGAAACGCTGCTACCCAGCGATAAAAGCGCTCCATACCGGAGAGTTCCTTACCCTGAAAGGTCGCATTGAGGTGACCTCCGAGATCGCCTTCGTGGAAGATCGTCTCCTTGTAATCCGGGGCGAAGCGGTAGTAGTTGTTGCCTTGTGCCAACCAGCCTAAGCCGAATGCAAGCAAAATAATGCCAATCGTAAGGGCGGGAACAAGCGCTTTTCTACTAATGATAACAACGAGAACCGGCAGGGCAATAAAGGATACCCAGGCACCGCGAGCATAACATAGAATCACGCCCAGCATGATGATGCCCATGGCTCCAAATGCCACTTTGCGCGCCATTGAATTAGGAGCGCTTTCTTTCCACAATAGCCAGGCCCATGGCATGCCGAGTACAACCGCAGCGCCATAGATTACGTGATTGGTGAAAAATAGCCCTGGCGCAAAATGGCTTCCTTCAAAGGAGAAGCCGCTGGGAATATGTCGCAGGGTTGTGATAAAGGAAAATATTGCGAGTGATATCACAAAACACCAGCCCATTCTTAGCAATATCTTGGGGTTTTGGAGTATTTTTTCTGCTACAAAAACAAAGGCGGCCATGTACCAAAGTCGCGATAGCACATACTTGATCGACCTCATCGGGTAGTCAGAAAGCAACGCGGTAAAGCAGGTCCAGAACAGGAGGGCAATGACGAGTATATGAAAGGGGAAAAGGCTGTCTTTTTTACCAAACTGCCTTCCACTAACCAGGTTTATTACCAGAACTCCCAGAAAGAAGACCATCAAAGGTTCTGAAGGAATATCCAGTGCCAGCGGCCCAAACTCAAGGTGCAATGAGGCAGGGATCGCAGCGATCATCATAAACCACAAAGGACGATAATCCCACACCGCGGCCATCAGGCCGATGGCCCCCAGCGGAAGAACCCATATCAGGGGCTGGGAGAATTTGATACTGACCAATGCCGACAATAATATCAACGCAGCCATACCTGCCAACAACCAGGGGCGAGGCGCCTGGGAAGGAAGTGCTTTGCGAATGTATTGGTTAAAAGAGGGCATTGATAGAATTTCGGCTGCAAAGATACGAGTTCCAGATCAAGAAAACATGGTCTTAATTCCCTCTTTTCCAACGAAGCAACCAGGCCCGAAGCAAAATTCCGCTCAATAGTAGCGTAAGCACCCAAATCCACCAGACGCTTTCCTTTTTTGTCGCGCCTACTTCTCCTACCAAACTCAACCCAGCCCAGTAATAGGGATGCCTACGCTCGCCAAAAGCGGTAGCTCTATACTGTGTCTGTGCTGCATGAAGCGCTTCATCATAACGGATACCTTCTTTCAGTCTTAGAAAAAAACCGTCTTGAATACGAGTCTCTGTCTGTGGCCAATGACTGATAATAACGCTTCGACAACCTGCCTTGGCAAATGCATCGATAAGCTCAGAGGCAGCTTTGGCTTGAGTAGGTTCTGTATTGGTGCTGGGCAAAAATGCTAAATCAGACCGCAGCCTTAATCTCGCAATATCAATCGAGGGAAGCATCCCATTTGAAAAGCCTAAGCCTGTCATCCCACTAATTGTGTCTCGTCGCAAAGGCAATCCAAGGTACAGGAGATTGGCAAGTGGAGCCCTTGAAATATAACGCTCATATCGTACTGCTTTTCCTGTGTCGAGCCGCCCACTAAAACGTTGATACACGGTCGATCCGATGGTAGCTGTAGCGGCATGATTCACCGCCGCATACACAAGTTGTCCTGGAGCTTTTGGAGGCTGAATAGTCTGGGCGAGCATCCCTCGTAATACGGTACGGCATACCATATGGTCAGCCATGTAGCCACTGTGCGGGTGAGGAATTCCCGCCCAGGCAAGCGATAATAGTGGCCCATCGGGAGTTACTAGAAAATGCTTCCCCTCAAATTTTACAACGGAAGTATCAATATGGCTAGCCCAGAAAGCTAATCCAATGGCGCGAAGCTCAGTCAATGATACCGTGGGGTCGCGCAGTGCCGCATCAAGGGCATAGAAGTGAGGACGCACCTGCTCCCAAGGAACTTCGCGCGAAACCTTCGCCTCATGCGTAAGCACAGCGACTGACAAATTTTCCTTCTCTAGTCGGTAGCGGATGCACATACCGCCTTCGCCAGGAATGAATGCAGGAAGGTACAAGCTGTCGACACGTGCAGACACCAAATTCCCCTGCGTTTCGGTTTGTCCCAAAACACAACTCAGCAAACAAATCAGACCGATGAAAAATCGTTTCATACGAATTTATAAATCTAGTGAACTTTTCCATTACCTTTGCGGCGCGAAAGGTTCCACGCGGTATTTTGTCGATGTTCTTTATAATCGCGAGGATGAAAAGGGAATCAGGTGTAAATCCTGAACTGTTCCCGCAGCTGTAAGCGCTTTATTGATATTTTTTTGTACCAATAAAAAACCAGCTCTTGTGTACCACTGAATGAATCCATTCGGGAAGGTCAGCTAGGTTGGCGCGAGTCAGAAGACCTGCCAGTCGCATTATTTTGATTCTTCGCTTTCGGTGAAAAAGCAAGGATGTGTTGGGCTATAGTGCCGCAGGCACTACCTCTGCAATCGTATATCTGCAATCTGAAATTGTAGTTCAATGAGCAGTAGTGGCCTTTCATTTCTTTTCTCCTTTAGCGGGAATCGGTTGTTTTACATGAACTGATTTCCCCACATGTCTCCTTTTTACTCGTCCCTTAAATGGCTCAGCTTGCTGAGTCTTACGCTATGCTCCTTTGCGACTTTTGCTCAGGACCAGGCCAGTCACACCGTATTCACTACTGGCGGCACTTTCAATAGTGCTGGCAATTTGGTGAAACTCTACACGCAAGCATCTGGCGCCGCGCAGCCTACTGTCGCGCTATCCTCGGCAGGCGATTTTTCGAATGCTGTCCTTGCTGACCATCGCTATATCTATATGCATGTAGGGCGCGCGGCTGGACACCCCGCTGGCAAGGATGCGATCATTCGTTTTGACCTGATTACTGGTATGGCGATTGACAGTGCCAAACTAGGTGGTGTGCAGCGCATGGCCGTCAATAGTGAGTTTCTGTTTGTCACACGTGGATTTGGAGCTGACTCCAATTATTTACAAGTTTTTGACAAAAATGATCTCGCAAAAGGGCCCGTTTTTTCAGACACCGATATCCCTACTGCTTCCGCTCGTGCTATCGTCGTCACGGAAGATGAGGCCTGGGTGAGTTTCGATGAAAATGGAAAAGGGAATATTGCTTCTTATGATATGGAAAGCAGCATAGTTTCATTTGCAGAGATTTTTCCAATGGACTCGCTGGAAGCAGGAATTCATGATATGTACCTCACAGGGACCGACCTTATCGCCCTGGCACAGATTGTAGATTTTCCTCCGCCAAACTTTAGTCCAGTACTGCGTCACGCTTCTGTCGTAACATTTGACACACCGACCGGAATGTATAGCACCGACACAAGCATCAGTCGAGTCAATACTGGCTCAGCTCTTATTGGCAATAAAGTATATGCCGACTTTGGTGGTGGCTTGCAAGGCTACGAATATGGAGCAATGACTCCGACCTACACCGACACGCTATTCAAAAATGGCTTTACTGCCTCCACTTTCAATCGGGTTGACAGCGTATTTGTCATGCAAGAAACCGACTACTTTAGCTTTGGTCGTATCGCGATGGTGCCGTATGCGAATCCTGCCAACGTTTCGACTTTCACAAGTGACATTTCAGGGGCGGCGGTTGACGTTGTGTACAACTATGCACCTGAGGCCAGAGACACAGCTTTTACCATGGTGACGCCTAGCGTACCCGTCGACGCTTCGCCGCTATTCAGCGACCAGGATGGTGACGCGCTTAGTCTGGTTTGGCTAGAATATAGTGCCGGAAGCCAGCTTGTCAATTTTTTACCAAACGGTCAAATTACCTTTTTAGGAAACCAGTCTGGTACAGGGCGCTTTGCCATCGTCGATGGTTTCGGTGGAACCGATACCGCTGATTTTAGTGTGGATATCCTAAGCAGCATCGAGCCAGCTTTGCCGCGCTTTAGCCTCTACCCAAATCCAGCTCAGAATATTCTGAATCTAGATTTCGGACAAAACCTGGATCAGGTAGAAATCGACATTGTGAGTCTGCAAGGCAAGCGCCTTCAGCGCCAGACGCTACCTCAGGGAACGGAGACGCAGATCAATATCGAAAGCCTATGCCCAGGTATGTATTACTGTGTGATCAAGCTCCGTTCGGGGAATGTGACTCAGCGCTTTGTTAAGCGGTAGTTTGGTTACATGGTCTTGAAAGAGTTGTCCTTCCCATGTAATAGTGAAATTAAGAAGTGCTAAAGCCTCAAGAAACTATTCTACAGACTTTAGCCTCTCTGTTTTTTAATATTCATGAAGCTTTAGCGCCTAATATTTTCCATTATTGCTAGGTCATTTATGGCCTAGTTCAGAGAACATACACACATGCGATATTCAAGCATATTTTTCATACTTATCAGCACGTTGGCATATGGGCAGAACCTCGTTCCCAATGCCAGTTTTGAGGACGTAAACTGTCCGGTGCGCTATACCGGATTTCCCAATCAGATCGACCAATATGTGAATGGCTGGCGAAGTGGAAATTGCGCGAGTCCAGATCTCTATGCGCCGTGCAGTGAGGATAGTATCACACGTCCGCCTGCGGCTTGGTACGGTAGCGAAACGGCCCACTCCGGAACCAACTTTGCGGCAGTCGGATTCTACAATATCGGCACGATCAGTTGGTACGAATACCTTGTGTCGGAGCTGGTGCAGCCGCTGCAGGCGGGCCAGCGTTACGATATTTCGTATTGGGCGAGTCGCGCTGATAGCACTCGCTATGCGAGCGATGCGCTAGGAATTGCATTTTCCAGCACCATCGATACCTGTCCAGGAGGATTTGATGGCCCAGTGTTGCCATACACGCCGGCCATCACTGCCGACAGCATCCTCACCAATGCAAATGGCTGGACGCGTGTTCAGGGAAGCTTCATCGCCAATGGCACCGAGCAATTTTTGCTTATTGGGTGCTTCACACGCTGGGATCTCCTTAGCCTACAGGATTTTGGTACAGGTCAAAATCGCTGCTATTACTATGTTGATGATATCGAGGTAAAAGTGTCCAGTTCCAACGCTATTTTGGTACAAAACAGCTCCTTCTCTATCAGTCCCAATCCTGCCAGCGATATCCTCCGCATCAAGGCTCATGAGCGAATAGAAGCTATTTCTATCATTGATCTAAATGGAAAAACGGTGAAGCGTCATCGCCCATCTCAGTTATCTGAATCTATCGAGCTTCATGTTCATGATATTGACGCTGGCCTTTATTGTATCCAGGTGCAAATGGCTAGTGGAGAGGTGATGAATCGGAAGGTGTTGGTGGAATAAGGGCGCCTCTTAGACGCATTATCCTTGTAAATTCAAAATGTAATTTTGAATTTACAAGGATAATACACTGAATCGGCTTTCAAATTACGCCGTCCTTTTTCCAAAAGCAGGATCAATTTTCAAGAAAGCAGTAATAATAAATGCAGGAATCGTGGCGATCATGATCCAGATGAAAAAATTGGTGTAGCCAAGCTGTTCCTGTACCAA
>JBGCFB010000387.1:0-8129 GCA_045106685.1 Bacteroidia bacterium
GATCATACCTTCCATCGAGTAATACACCTCGTTTTTGGAAGGATAGGTCTTCTTCGCATCGTCTACGCGAATATCGCCCTCAGGCATTTTGTCAAGGATCTGGTCGATAAGCTTGGTGCTTTGCTCCATCTCATCCATACGCACAAGGTAGCGTGCCAGACAGTCGCCTTCTTCACGTACCGCGATATCAAAGTCAAGCTGATCATATACCAAATATGGTTCGAATATACGCAGGTCATGCTCCACACCTGAGGCGCGAAGTGATGGCCCCGTAAAGCCCATATCGATGGCTTCTTCCTTTGTCACAACGCCAACACCTTTCACACGATTGATCCAGATACCATTGTTGCCGAGGAGCTTTTTCCAGCCCAGAAGTTCTTTTTTAAAGTTGTTGTTCCAATCTCTGATCAGGTCGAGTACTTCCTGATCGACATCAAATTGCAATCCTCCGATGCGTGAGTGGCTGACGGTAAAACGTACGCCAGCAAATTTGTCAAACAAATCATACATAAACTCACGCTCGCGCCATGTCCACATAAACATCGACACAGCACCGGCGTCCATCACCATGGTTCCCAGCCATACGAGGTGAGCCGAAATGCGCGCCATCTCACACGCGAGGGTGCGAAGAAATTGAGCACGCGGAGGTGCCTCTATTCCTACAAGCTTCTCTACGGTCAGACAGTAGGCAACATTGTTGGAGTAGGGGGCGAGATAATCCATGCGGTCCGTGTAGGGCATGAATTCCTGATAGGTCTTGTTTTCAGCAATTTTTTCAATCCCGCGGTGGAGATACCCGACATCAGGAACGACCTTGATGATACGCTCGCCATCGACTTCAAGTACGAGGCGCAATACACCGTGCGTAGCCGGGTGCTGCGGTCCCATGTTGATGACCATTCTCGTTCCCAAGGGGTCATCCTCGACCTCTACGGTCGTATGACGATCTTCCAGACGCTGATAAATCGCCTTCTGGTGTTTTGGAAAAAAGAGTGGGGTTACTCTATCGTTAATCGAAACTGCGTTTTGGGATTGCTGACTCATAGTATGGAGAAAACCAGGATTGGAAGTCTTTGTTTACCCACAAAAGTAATAAAACTTGTGGTGGGATTGTGTATGTTTTGTGTGAAAATCCTCTATCCTTGCTGTTTGATGCTCGATACTAAAAATGAGGATCGAGCATCAAAGATCAAGCAGCAAACAGTGAATATTTGAGTAGCGGTGCAAAATTTTGCACCGCTACTCAACAACCACACTTTGATCCCAAGTCTCTTCTCCATCGGTGAGCTGTACGAGGTACTTGCCTGAGCCGAATGTGCTGAGGTCAAGGGTCTTTTTGAAGGTGCTGGCTTCGAATTGGATGTAATCAGTGAGGATCGCGGTGCCATAATTGTCGAGAACTCGGTAGCGCAAGCGCATCGGGCGCTCGCTTTCGATCTCGATATCTACGCGAGCATCGCCTTTTATTTGCTGACTGACGCTCAAGGCGTCGGCGTCTTCAAGTTCGGCGAGGCTACTGGTGTTGACCACCGTCACAGCGGTACTGGTTTCGTCGATGCAGACACCATCGGTGACGGCCATGGTTACCAGATAGGTTCCAGGCTGGTCATAGAAGTGTTTTGGACTGGCTTCTTCCGATTCACCGCCATCACCAAAGTCCCATAGCCATTCGTTAGCGTTTTGCGTTTTGTCCTCAAAACTTACCAGACCATCTTCTTTTGCAAGGTCAATTTGCGTGCGATTTAGAATGAAATTGGCATCCAGCTGCTGAATATCGACTTCGATACTGGCAGAGTCTGTGCAGCCTATACTGTCCGTCACAACGACGGTATAGGTCGTTTTCTCCTGCGGAATAATCGTGGCCTTAGAACCGCGCGGGCGTTCCAATCCTGGCGCATCAAGCCATTGGTAACTGCTGCCGCCTTTAGCTTCCAGTTCCAGCGATTCGCCTAAGCACACTACTGAAGAAGCAGCTTGCACTTCAGCGTAATCTGCTTTGCGGAGGTTGATCGTGCTGGTACCTTCGACGGTACAGCCGTTGGCATCCTGCCCTGATGCACGGTAGGTCGCAGTACGGCTCGGACGAATTTCTACCTCAGGTTGTTGAGAAGGGCGAAGACCAGGACCTGAAGCCCAGGTAATATTTGCTGCACCTTCTGCTTTGAGGCTTACTTTTTCACCTGCACATATATTTTTGATTGGAGGAAAAATGCGGAGATTGTTTGTTTCAAATACTTCAATCGTAATACTGGCAACGGCTGGACAACCTTCTTGCCCTTCACTTTTGACCACGTAGGTCGTTGTCTGATTCGGCGCTGCCTCGATGACTGAGCCGCCGGTCGTATCAAGCCCAATATCAGGAGCCCAGGAATAAGAAGTTCCGCCTAGTGCAGTGATAATCGTAGATTCTCCTGGGCAAAGTTCTGTATCAAAACTGCGAAGCATGAGTTCACGTCCATTTTGCACATCAATCGTAAGCTCGGCTGTACCAGCACAACCAAGACCATCCGTTCCGCTTACGCGATAGGTGTGGTCCTGAAGAGGCGTAACCTTGCCCTGGTCTTGATTTATCAAAAGCCCAGGTGCAGGCTCCCAGTTGAATTGCAATGCTCCTTCGGCAATGAGGGTGACTTCTTCGCCGGCACAGATGGTCTTTTGATCACTCTTCAACGTGATCGCAGGTGCGGGTTTTACCGCAATAAAGCGCTTAAGGCGACTTTCGCAGCCAGCATTAGATTTTCCAACTACGGTTACATTGACATCTTCTTTGGGTTCAAAGCTGATTTCTGCACCGCGTCCAAGTTCGACTCCGGCATCGTTGTACCATGCGTAGCGATCGGAGCCTTGCGCAGCTAATTTTACCGACTCACCAGCGCAAACATCTGAAGTGAAGCTCGTGATTTTGAGGGCATGCTTTTCGCCGGTCACACTTACTTCAACAGTAGCTTCTGCTTCACAGCCATTATTGTCGATGCCTGAAACGGTGTATGTTGTGTTCTCTTCTGGTGAAGCGACGACTTCGTTTCCACTCGTGGTATTTAGTCCTATAGAAGGACTCCAGGTATACTCCATGGCACCGCGAGCAGAAAGGTAAATACTGTCGCCTTTGCAAGCGGTTACTTCCGTTTGGTTGAGGCTAAGGGTAGCTTCTGCACCGACGGTAATAAAGCCAAGTTTTTCTATAAAATCACTTCCATTACAACCCGAAACACGCAAGCGTACCGTGTAGGTGCCTGGGTAGTCATAGGATATAAGTGGGTTTTGTTCGTCAGAAAAAGCAGGAGTTGCTCCTGGGAACTCCCAGCTGAAACCAGTTGCATTTTGAGAAGCATCTACCAGTCGGATCGTTTCGCCTGCGCAAACGCGGTTTCGTTGGATTTCGAAATCTGCGCGTGGCGAGGTCGAATTCCCTACGGTGACTGTTGTGCGAGCGCGGCTCACACAACCATTTTCGTCCGTCGCAGTGAGAAAGTAGGTCGTGCTCGCCGGAGGGCGTGCAATTACTTTTTTACTATTGGTAGTACTCAGTCCAATCTGTGGTGACCATCTGAATGTGGTTCCTTCACTTGCTTCCAGCGTCGTGTACATACCTGGACAGAGCGTTGGTCGGGTATTGGTGATGCGTAGCTCTTTTGCCTGAGCAACTGCGACCGAGACCGGAATCGTATCGGTACAGCCATTTGGAGCGGTCGCTATCGCGCGATAGCGCTGGTTTTTGGCAGGACTCACTGTGGCCGCTATTCCTTGCTGAGCTACTATTCCTGGCGCATCCAGCCATTGGACAGAGGCAGCTCCACTGATTTCTATTTTTGCCTGAGCACCATCACAAATAACATAGGAAGGTTTCAGTGCCGCCATTTCGGGCTTAGGCTTAACAGCAATCGTCAATGACGCTTTTGCCTGACAGCCCGTTCCTCCAGCTGATACTTCATACTCAGTTGTTTGCTCTGGCGAAACCCGAATATCGCCACTGTTATATTCTGTCTTTGTTCCGTTGGCGGTCCATGTGAACGGTCCTTCGCCTGTGGCGCGAATGCGCACTTCTTCACCAACACAAATCTCCTTCTTGGCTGCTGCGATATACACCGAAGGTGTTTCCGTTACTGATACTTTGATCTGCTGCTCGACAGTACAACCTTCTTTTGTAAGTGCACGTGCTGTGTACGTGGTGTTCTCAGTCGGATTTGCCGTTACAACTGGCCCTTCGATTCGGCTCAGACTTGTAGTTGGTGACCAACTAAATGTAGCGTCGCCTTCGCCTCTTAGAATAGCGCTTTGTCCTTTACAAATGGTCGTTTGCAGCGGGCTAAAGCTGATACCGGTAACTTCTTTGATTCTAACTTCTACTTGTCTGGTGGCATCACAGCCAACGGCGTTTTCGCCGAGTAGGGTATAGGCTGTGCCTGTTTGGGGCTTGACGGTAAGCGATTTCCCTACACCAAGTTCGATGCTTTCATCTGCGTTGTACCAGCTGTACTGGTCATTACCAGAGGCTTGCATCGTTACCGACTGGCCAGGGCAGATTTCGTAGACCGTCTGTGTAAGTTCAATATCAGGAGAGGCGCTTACAATGATAAAACCTTCTTGACTTAGGCTGTTACTGCCAGCGTCATTATTTACGGTGAGCGTCACTTCATAACGTCCAGGTTTCAAGTATTGAATTTCAGGATTTGGCGTGCTGTCGGTAGCTGGTATACCTCCAGAAAATGCCCAGCGATATTCATTGTTGTCTCCTGGAGTTGCATTGCTAAAGGAAACCGTTTCGCCTGCACAAATCTCCTTATAGTCTGCACTAAAGACAGGCTTGGGAGCCTGAGCGAGTGGTTTTCCTATTCTGACATTATCGATATAGAGATTGTTTCCATATCCACTCAGATTTACAAAAGCGATTTGGACGAGTTCCTCTCCCGCATAGGCACTTAGGTCTATAGCTTCCGTTCGCCATTCTTCTGGAAAGGGGGAGAATGTCTGTACATAGTCTGCTGCTGTGGCGAGGTCTTTTCCACCACGATAATACACTGCTTCAAAGACTGAGCTACCGCCTACACTGATAAACACACCAAGTGTATCACTGTACATACCACCATATTTTGCATACGCCACATCGAAGCTTATGACGGGCTTATCTGTTTTAGAAAAATCAAGATAACGAGTTAAAAGCCAGTCGGCATCTCCGCGTAGTTTGTGATCATAATTATTGAATAAAAGGGCGCCTTTACTACTGCCGTTACCTCCGGTGCGCGCAGTATGTGTCCATGTTCCTTCTTCAAACGGATCGTACAATAGCGTTCCGCCAGGAGGGATTTTGGGTGATTCGAAATCGAGTGCAAAAGGTAATGCTACTCCTTTGTCAACTACCCAAATGTAAGCCTCTTCTTGCTTGGTATGCGTGATCCCTGCTGTATTGATAACTGTGAGGGACACGGTGTAAAGTCCTGACTGCGAATATGTTACACTAGGGTTTGTAATCGTAGATGCCGCAGGCTCTCCGCCTGGAAAGCGCCAGTTGTATGAAACGATATCACCTTCAGCCAGATTGGTAAAGTTTGCTGTCATGGGAGAGCCGCCGAGCTGCAAGTCTACTTTGAAGTCGGCTACTGGTGGCTCGGAGCTAACCTGACACACATCCGATTCCAATAACTCCATACGGCGCGGACTATTCTGCAAAACCTGGCGCATGCGTGTCCGCTGATCTTTAGTAAACAGGTTCATACAGCCGTCATTGGTATAGTCCATATAGTTCTGGAACATCGCCGCACCAAAACACCCCGTTAATCCGCTTGGACAGTTGTAGGTCGCATTAGCAGTAGGAGGCGTGTCTTTACAAAAATCATCAACATCACATGCACCATCACCCCATACGTGGCGAAGTCCGAGCCAGTGACCGATTTCGTGAGTCGCTGTTCTTCCATAATTGAAAGGAGGATTGGCAGTTCCTATCGTACCAAATGCATTATAATGCATCACAACACCGTCGGTATTTTCTGCTCCTGGCGCGCTGGGGATGCCAGACAAGCCACTTGAGCTAGGAAATTGAGCAAAGCCCAGGATTCCACCTGTGATATTACACACCCAAAGATTCATATAGCGAAGCGGGTCCCAAATTGTGGTAGGCTTGATCACATCATTGATATACTTATCGGAAAATGGCGATCCACCAAGGGATATGCGATCGATTCCGGAAGTCGGATTGCCGTTTGGGTCAACCTTGGCGAGGCAGAATTCGATACCTGCATCGGCGGCGATTTTTTGGAACTGCTGTTCCGTTTGGTTGGCATCGGGGTTGCGACGACGGTAGTCCTGATTCAGCACTTTGAGCTGAGACATAATCTGCTCCTGGCTGATATTCTCGGTTGCGTTGGAGTAAATAATGTGGACGACTACAGGGAGTGTTAATATTTCGCTTTCGCCGATGGAGCGGCGGCGCATGCCGCGACTGCGTTGCATGCCATTTTGGAGCCATTCTTCAAATTCGTCGAGCGTCTCACTGCCGTTTTTTGCCTGTCGATCTTTTTCGATTTCCAGCGTGGAGCACTTACGCTTTTTGGGCAGCATAGAGCGATAGCGGGAGTTAAACTTGTCGAAATCAGGCGTCGGCCGCAGGCGAATGCTGCCTTCAACACCCTCACGCAGATCGAGCGTCTTGGTGGGTGAGCCGCCATAGTAGGCTGGAAATTGCGGCGTTTGGGCGAGGAGGAAAAGGGGAGAAACCAGTAATAACAACAATAGGTGGCGCATAGAGGCAACGTTTTATATTTCGAAGGTCGGAAAAAAATACCAATCCATATCGACCCTTTTTCGTATTTTTGATCATACAAAATTTAGTAATGACCATTCAATCTATTCGCCATAGACTTATCAGCAGGATTAAACTCGTAAATGATCCTGAATTATTGGAGAAATTAGCTTCAATGATGGATGATTTTGATCAAGGCGACGAGGCTTTAATTGCTTTGGTCAAACCAATTAGAAAAACATTAGATATTGAAGCTTTAGCTAAAGAACAGAATTACAGCGGCTTTGAGAAAGAAGAAGTTGATTCTTTGATTGAAGAATTAGACCTGGAGGAATCACTTGAAGAGCTTATTGCTGGAATATGAGGTACCTATTTGACACCAATGCAGTCTTAATGTACCTTAAAGACCGCGAAATCACTCATGTTATTAACACAGAACTTAATCCTTTATATTCAGAGAATCTTCCTTTTATTTCAGTTGTGACCTTGGGAGAAATTGAGGCGATTATAACGAGGAATAAGTGGGGAAAACAGAAAATCGATCGAATCAATTCGTTTATTAATAATTTTGTGGTAGCTGACATAAACGCGGAAAATGTAATAAAAATGTTTGGAGAAATTGATGCCTTTAGCCAAGGTAAACATCCAACAATTTCACTAAACGACTCCGCACGAAATATGGGAAAAAATGATCTCTGGATAGCAGCTACAGCAAGTGTGACAGATTCGACATTGATTACTTCAGATAGAGACTTTCTGCACCTCAAAGGCACCTTTCTCAATCTTGCTTTTATCGATATCCAAACTAAGAGCCTCTCGTGAATATCACCATCATAGGCGCTGGACGTGTTGCCTGGAGTTTGATTCCAGCGCTCCAAAGCACATCAGCAAAGGTTCACCAGCTTATTAGCCGTAATACGAATCGGCGCGCTCTATTTTTAAACGAATACAAAATCCAATATTCGCATAATAGCTTTTCCGATTTACGACCTGATACCGATCTCGTGATTCTCACCGTTCCTGATGCGCAAGTAGCCTCTGTCGCGGAAGCATTGAAGCCTTTTTCTCAAAACCCAAAAACGATTATTGCCCATACGAGTGGAAGTGTAAGTATCGAAGCCTTGAAATCCTGGGGGGAACATGCAGGCGTTTTTTATCCGATGCAAACTTTTACCTTGGAGAAAGTGAAGCCTTATCATGGTGTACAGCTGTTTTTGGAAGGAAATGAGGAGGTCTTGACAAAACTAAAACCCCTCGCTAAAGCGATGACTTCGCAGGTTTATACCCTGGATACCGAGGCCAGAGCAAAGCTTCATCTTGGCGCGGTGATGGTGTGCAATTTCACGAACCTACTCTACACGTATGCAGATGAGATGATTTCAGGTGTGGATAT
>JBGCFB010000388.1:0-6508 GCA_045106685.1 Bacteroidia bacterium
CCGCTTAAGTCGTCTGACCACTATCCAAAAGGAACGCTTTCGCCATCTAGCTATATTCTTTAGATTTGATAGTATAGAAATGCCCATCAGAATACAATTAATACCCTTCGCTTAGCGCTTGCTATACATTCATTTTTCAACCCATGAAAAAGCATCTTGCCTATTTGTTTATGCCGCTGGGCATACTGATGCTGGTCGAATTCTTATGTGGTAGTTCTTTTCAGGAAAGTCTTATAGAATATAGTGCAAGATTACTCTTCCTGGGCTTCCTATTGTACTATCCAAAAAGGGTCTATCAACGAGTTGGAAGATGGCCTATTCTTTTATTATCTGTGGCTCACTTTTTTCCTGTTTGGCAACTAGAAAGGTTTTGGGATATCAATGAGCTCCCTTTTCTAGTTGGAAAACTTTGCATACTTATTGTTTTCGCTTATGTATATGCTTTCCGAACAAAATTTTATCAAAAACCTAAAAGTCGCATTTTAAATTTAGTAAGGACCTTGAAAAAAACGTCTATTTATGGTTTCATCATAAATAACATTATTCGATATCTTCACTCTTTAATTGGAGAAATACTGGCTTTGCCCAATCTGCAGGATTTAGTCGGAATTAAAATGATTTTAAAGTTTGTTGTTCTACAGGCTCCTTACCTTTTCGCACTTTCGGCCATCCTTTTTTTCTACATCGAATCCATCGCAAACTTCAATAAAAAGGGCATCTGGGAATCGAAGATAGATTCAATCGGCTCATGAAAAACTACTTCATCATATTATTTTACCCTATGCTGCTCTTTTTCGGCTTATTAGGGATAAATCTGCTCGATCCGTCTATGGCCGTACAGCGTGTCCTCGACTTTTTATATTTTCCTGTCATCGTTCTGGGAGCTTATCGAGCGCTCGTTTTTCCAAAAACTGAACCAGCCAAACCATACACGGTTCTCACACTTGGAGGGGTGGTTCTATTTTTCAGCGTTTTCCAGTTTAATAGTCAAATAGAACTAGGAAGCTCCCTCGTCGTTCAGCTTTTGCTAACCTTCAGCATCGTCATCACGGGCTGGGGATATTTTATGAGGCTTAAAAAGCTTCCGCCATCCACGCTTTCAAAAAAGGCTCAATCATTACAGCGATTGAAAAGAAGGTCTCTTTTCTTAATGCTTGGCTCCGCATTTATAACCGGCATAAACAGGATTGTCAATAATATAAGCCCATCAATATCCACAGGTGATTTAGGCCAGGTTGATGCAACCTTCAACTTTTCAATCATAATTTTCTGGGGCGTTTTCGCTGGTCTTCTGGGCGTAATCGGCTTTTATTATGCCGAGGCGATCGTTCGGTATTCGACTTATGATAAAGACTTATTGAACAAAATTGACGAAATCGGGATACAGTAATATGTTGTTAACCTTGGGACTTTTTTTATACAAAATTCATCAATATCAAAGCCTTCAGATACGCCATTTTTATATTTATTCATGTCTATAAATGTTTTGAATGAATTAAGTAACATGTTTATCTTTAGTGTCAGTGAACGCCTAAAGCGTTTTCTGTCCCTTCAGAAAATCCCTCATTCATGAACCGGTTATTGAGCGCACGAACCATATATATACATTATTGGCTTTGGTTGACCTGCGCGGCACTTGGTACTAGCCTTCAGGCTCAATCTCTGAATGAAGACCAGTCCTGGAAACATTCCATAAATGCACGGCACAGCCAGGTAGATAAGCTTCTCCGCCAAGGCGCTTTTGATCCAGCACTTGCTATCGCTAAATCTTGCCTCGGTCTTATCCCAGAACATGAAAAGCCTTGCACGTTTCAGGGCTTGTGCTTCGATAGGATTGCTTTGATTTTTTATCAAAAAGGGGAAAGTGACTCCGCGTTGATTTTCTACCATGAGGCCCGCAAGGCCTATGAGCAATCTGCCAATCCAGACTATGAGGAACTGGGAACCACGTTCAATAATCTGGGAGCAGTCTATGGGCGAAAAGGGAAAGACTCGCTGGCAGTTGTATTTCATACCAAAGCACTTGCAGTTAAATATCAGCATCACCCTGATGACAGAAAAAGCCTTGCCCAGTCATACCAAAATCTGGGGCATACTTATCTCAAAATGTCGCTTCCGGATTCGGCCATTCGCTATTATTCACACGCGCTTACATGGGCAAGTCATATTTCCAAAAGTCAGCAAGTCGCGCTTATCCATGGGATTGCCTCAAGCTTTTATGTACAAAGTGAATTCGATTCCTGTAAACATTATATCTATGAGGGTCTGAAGACTTTGGACGGCCCCAAAAACCTGAGCGCCAAGAATCTTTCCATATACTATTCCTTCAAGGCGCTGGACAAGGAAATGCATGGCGACTATCGCCTTGCAGCGCAGTATTACGGCAAGCTTATTTCATCTCAAAAAGCAGGTAAAGTCTCCCAGCTTCAGCGAGCGATTAGCTATGAGAGGCTTGCTAATTGTCATTTAGAGCTTGCTCAATACGCCAAGGCTAAGTCTGTTATTGACGAAGCGCTAAGGCTCGTAAGGAATCGGATTCCTGATGTGCACCCCTTCTTTGGACAGCTTTTCAACCAACTTGGGCTGTATTATGAACGAACCGGTGACCTCTCCAAATCAGAATCAAGCTATCAAAAGAGCATTAGTGTACAAATAAAATTGCATGGGGATTCTCACCCTCAAGTTGCCGCGGCCTATCACAACCTGGGCAAGCTATTTTTCTATGATGGAGACCATAAACGTGCTATTCGGTATTATGAAAATGCCTTGCGAGCATACTTGGCACCGGGCAATGCCTCCAATCCTAAGGTAGCGCGAATCTATGAGAGTTTAAGCCAAGCATATATTTTTCTCCAACAATATGACCAAGCTAAATTCTATACTGAAGAAGCGTTGGCAAGGAGTCAAAATTCCTATAAAGGAGGCAAAATGGCCAAAGCTGCCAATCAATATAATCTTGGAATTATTGCTTTCAGTCAAGGCCAGAATAAGCGTGCAATTTCATGTTTAAAAGCAGCGCTCAATCTTAAACAGCAGATTTATGCCCAGGCTCATCCGGACCTTGCCCTGACATATCTGGCGATCGCAAACGCCTATTGGCAGGATGGAAAACTAGGTGTTACCGAGAGCTATTTTCAGCAAACGATTGCCATGTTTGGGTTTGAAGAGCCGAAGCAATATCAAGCTGTAACTGACAAGGAAGGGCTCCTCAAGGCACTTTCTCAATATGGACGGTTTTGCCTGGAGCGCTACCGCCATTCGCAAGAGGAATCGTGGTTAGTCGCTGCGAATAGGCATCTCGCAGAAGCCATTTATCTCGAAAAAAACATCAGCAAAGTCGTAGACGCCAATTTTCAGCTATCTATTTCTATTCGTCGAATGTATGAAAGTGCGATCCAGGTAGCATATACCGATTTTCAAAAACGAGGTGATCGTAATAAGCTACAGGCATTTATTGATTTGATGGACCGATCACGGGCGATGCAGTTGCGGCGGGGCATGCAACACAACCAGGCTCTCAAGATATCAGGTATTCCTGATGTGCTGCTGGAGGAGGAACACCAACTTCGCAACGCACTATCAGGTTTTGAAAAACAAAAACAACTGCTCTTGCAAGAAGGCGCTAACTTTGAGCAAGCCGAAATCATGACACTGGCAGATACTATTCGTCAGTTGGAGGAACGATATGACTATCTGGTCGGCGTTTTTGAAACTCAGTTCCCAAAGTATTATCAGGCAAAGTATGATGACAGCCCTGTCGCCCTTCATACGCTTCAGAAATCTCTCGCAGGAGAGAAGGCAATTATTCAGTTTTTTACGGGTGAGCAATTTATTTACACCTTACTTATTCGGTCTGACACCATTATTATTCGAGAAATAAATAGAGATTTCCCGCTTAATGATTGGGTTCATGATTTACGCAAAGGTGTCACTCAATATCATACAGAAAACTATCCGCTTTCTTCGCTGAGTACATTCACTGATGTATACATCAAGGCAGCAGTAAACCTCCACAAGGCGCTTTTGGGCCCAATTCAAGAGCATCTTCCTGCGCGTTTAACAATCATTCCTGATGATGTGCTTGGCTATGTGCCCTTTGAAATTCTGTTAAGTTCAGTCCCCAAGCGCGTAACTGCCTTTCAGGATTATCCTTATTTATTCTACAATCATAGCCTCAGCTATTGTTACTCCCTTGCACTATTACACGAAATGGAGACTGTGCAGGAAAAGCCAAGCCAATTACAGACTTGTTTATCAGTAGCTCCTTTCTCATCAAACTCCAACCTTACGCTACTTTCTGAAGGGCCGCTTCCCATTTTAAAACTGCGCGCTGACAGCCTCAAGCCTCTACCTTTTAGCAGGGCTGAAGCAGAAGTTATCCAGCGTATTACACGAGGAGAGTCATTGTTGGGAGATTCTGCTTCTGTTCAAAGTTTCACTTCAAAGGCGCCTCATTATCGCATTTTGCATCTTGCGACACATGCCTTTGCCGACGATAAGGGCAAGGACTACGCCTATCTAGCTTTTGCTGATGCGGCATCAGGAACTCAATTTCAGAAATACTATATCAAAGATATTTACAACCTTAGTCTAAATGCTGACATGGTTGTGCTTAGTGCATGCCAAACCGGTACAGGAGGTCTTCAGAAGGGTGAAGGCGTTATTAGCTTAGCAAGGGCTTTCGCGTATGCAGGTGCTAAAAATATTGCAACTTCATTGTGGCAAATTGACGATCAAAGTACTGCCGTTATCATGAAGTCGTATTACACATTTTTAGCAAATGGTTTACCTAAAGATGTGGCCTTGCAGCAGGCCAAATTGCTCTTCATTAAGCAGCATTCTGGGATTTCAGCGCATCCCTTTTTCTGGTCAGCCTTCATATCTATCGGCGATGCAAGCGCATTTTAAGGACTCTAGGATCAGCACTGAAGCTATTCAGCCAACCGGTTTTGCAATACTCTGGCCTCCTTAATATACATGTGTCTCTTATCAGACGTTATCGCTTCCAGCAGTCGCATAGTTTCGCGTTTTCCTTTGGGTAACCTTCCTATTCCAGCAAGAAGTAAATAGTAACGATTTCGCTCTTTTTGAAAAGCGTCATCAACTTCCTGTAGCGCAAATAACTGTTGATAAGCAGATTCAAATTGCCCTCTTTTTAATAGTGAATAGGCATGCAAAAAATGGACATCGGCAGCATACACATAATCTTTGGGCAGGGTTTCAATAAGTAAATTTAATGAATCATAATTCCCTTTCTCAAAAAACACAGAAGCGCTTTCCCAAATAGCATAATCGCCTGCATTACGGCCCTCATTCCTTCCAGATCGAACCGTTATTCCGCTTGGGTCATCCGTCACCATCCCCATCGCAATCGACTGATAATCAACGGGTAGCGAAGTTGTTCCAGGAGTAGCACTCGGCCCAGAGGGCGGTTTCACATCGCCAGGGATTTCAGTCGTAGAATCAGGCGGAACAGGCTTTACCGGTGTTGAATTACCTGGCTGCTCTTCGGCTATACGATTAGGAACAGAATCAGAATTGCCTTTCGACATTATGTAATATGTACCTGCCAGAAGTAGTACCAAAGCTGCTGCAAGTGTATAATAAATTGACTTAGAAAACATGCGGCGCGAGACTGTTGCTGGTTCTACTTTCGCTTTGAATATTTTTTCATGTAAGTCTGGGAATGCGGCTTGCTGGAGCGCTTCGTATTCTATTTTTTGTATCACAAACGCTTTCGCCAATTCAGGGTCTTGTTCAAGCGATTTTTCGAAGGCGAGTCGGTCGACTTCCTGCATCTCATGATTGAGGTATTGTGATATCAGTTCGATATTTTTCATTTCAAGAAGTCTATTTCGTTCATCAAAGATTCATCCTGGAGCACGAGTTCTCGTAGTGCTTGCCTACACTTGCTCAGCCGCTTGCGTATTCCTCCATGCGAGAACTCCAATTTGTCTGCGATCTCCACATCCTTAAAGCCTTGCATTTTCATTATCAGGCTCTTTTTACAAGGATTACCCATGCGATCAAGGACGCCCCTAAAAAGTTCCTTAAGGCTTTGCGCTCGTTCATGGCTCAGGTGTTCAGCGTGGTTATATGGTTCTTTAGACTGGATATGGACAGGTTCCATCAGGATCACTCTTTTCGCATATCGAGCTTCAAGGGCTTTTTTATTTCGGATAACATTCTTGCAAATGCCTTGAAAAAAGGTTTTCAAACTGCTTTCCTTCTTAAACTTATTTTGCTTCACTAGCGAACAAAGAACGCATAAGGATTCAAACAGTATACTGTCAAAATCACTCGTATGCATTCGATTTTTTTGAAGCATTATAGAAACTGTTCGACGCCAATCTGTACGGTCAGCCAGGTAAGATGCTGCTGCATTTACCGCCTGTCGATCACCTTGTAGTTTCGCTAGAATTTCTTCGTCACTCATAAATAGGTTTAATACGATTAAGGTCCTTTATTTACCTAGTGTCGAGCAATACATAGAATGTTACCTTAGAAA
>JBGCFB010000389.1:0-38522 GCA_045106685.1 Bacteroidia bacterium
TAGCGATTAGCTGGTCACATTTTTTAAAAGAACCAGATATAATACCATGAATGAGCTATTAGCAGATATCAAAAAGTGCGTCGTTTGTGAGCCTTTTTTGGAAATGGGTTGTCGGCCTGTGATGGCTGCTTCGCCCAAAAGCAAGATCGCTATCATTGGACAGGCTCCTGGCAGGCGCGTACATCTTTCAGGAATTCCCTGGGATGACCCGAGTGGCGACACCTTGCGAAAATGGCTTGGCGTCGATAAAGATCTTTTCTATAATCCAGATGTATTCGCCATTGTGCCGATGGGCTTTTGTTATCCTGGCACTGGAAAATCAGGCGATCTTCCTCCAAGACCCGAATGTGCCCCGCTCTGGCATCAGCCGCTTTTGGAGAAGATGCAGGAGGTCGAATTGACACTTCTTATAGGAGCGTATGCTCAGAAGCAATATTTGAAAAAAGAAGCAAAACGAACCCTGACCGAAACTGTCCGAAATTTTAATACATACCTGCCTCAATTCCTTCCGCTCCCTCACCCGTCTCCACGCAATAATATCTGGATGAAAAAGAATCCCTGGTTTAAGGAAGAGGTGCTGCCGATGCTGGGGGAAACGGTAGGTGAGCTTTTAGATAACCATTAGCTTGGAGATGCCTTTGGGCTTATATAAATGATGATGGATTTTTGCATTTTATTTTCACGAGAAGTTGAGCTTTTTTGTAAAAATAAATTTCCATTAATCCATTATTATGAAAAGCTCAATTTTACGCGGTGCTTTAATCATTCCTCTGATTGGGATGTTCTTACTTTCTCCTGGTTTCCTTTTTGGGCAAATAATTATTGGCCAGCATATTGATCACCGCAATAGTAGTATTTTTGAAATTGGCTGTAATAAAACTTCAGTCGCGATTGATTCAGTTGGCAATAGCATTATGCTAGGAGACCCATGTGCGGCCGCTGTGCAAAATGGTCAGCAAAGCCTTATCGCAGGCTCCTCTCATGTATATAGCTTGACTACGAACAACTGGGTTGTAGAACATAGGATAGGAAGCTATCATGGGCCAAGGTATCAGGGGCAATCAGTTTGCCTTTCTGGTGACGGGAATAGGTATGCAATGGGGGCAGATGGGGCGCAACATAGTTTCGGGCATGTATATATTTATGATAAAAGAAATGGCAATTGGTTCCGCCGTAGTACAATCGTCTCTCCTGATCGAGATGCCTTATTGGGGCACGAAATCGCATTGTCCGAAGATGGGAATATGCTAGCAGTGGGAAGCCCAGGAGATCATGATTTTACGGGTAAGGTGGCAGTTTATTCATTAACCGGAGGTTCCCACACTCAGATCGGACAAGATATTGTTGGAGATTTTCCATTAGATAACTTTGGAGATGCTATCGCTATTTCGGCAGACGGAAAACGCCTTGCAATTGGTGCTCCTGGGCATTCACAAAATGGTTACTCACTTGGGTCAGTACGCATATTCGAGTACGTAAACGGGGCATGGATTCAAATGGGAAATGACCTTAAAGGACATAGTAGTGGAGAAGCCTTTGGGCGCGATGTGTCAATTTCGGGTGATGGAACCACGCTTGTTGTAGGCGCTCCTTTCAGAGAAAAGAACGGCAAAAAGCTAGGAGGAATAAGCATCTTTCATTGGGTAAATGGGTCCTGGGCTCCCTCTGTTTCAGCATTTACAGGCAATAGGGACATGGGCCTTTTCGGCTGGTCTGTTTCTATTGCAAAAGATGGAAAGGCTATAGCGGTGGGCGCTCCTAAAAGTGGTTACGAAAGTACTAGAACCTGGCCGTCTACTAGCCCTAATTTACCGCGTATTGACACCTTCTTTGCTGGGCAAATAGAATTATTTTCGTCAAAATCCGGAACTTGGAAAAAGTATTTGAACACGATTGAACCAGCTGATATTTATTCTTCGCGTGGATCTCCACATCATTACAATGGGTCATCTTTAGGCTATGATGTTGCCCTTTCTGCTAATGGAAATAAGCTGATTGCTAGCTCTGGGTCTTATTTCAAATTTGCAATTGTATACGACCTTGAGACGCATTCATTCCCAGCAAACAACGTTTCGTCTTCGACGGAAGAACCCGATCTCATCACGATATTCCCATCAACTACTAATACACAGAACGTAGAAAGCTCAGCACTCAGAATAAGCGACATCTCGGTATATGATGTAACCGGCAGACAAATAGTCGCACAAGTGCAACCTGGCAGTGATTCCTGGACT
This sequence comes from Bacteroidia bacterium, assembly GCA_045106685.1. GTDB lineage: Bacteria > Bacteroidota > Bacteroidia > J057 > J057 > JAUIGE01. The sequence continues at coordinate 2,235 of JBGCFB010000389.1, forward strand.
GTCGCTACACAGTATAATGGCGTCGTTATTCTAAAAATACAGACTGATCAAGGGCTGAAAATCAGGAAGGTAGTGTTTCGGGATTAATACAATTCGCTTTCTATTGAATTTTTCACATAAAAAGAGGCCTGTCTTTTCTTTTCAAAAAGACAGGCCTTGCATTTTTCCTAGGTGCCTCTACTGCTCACGCATCTTCACCATCGTGAGGATGGTAGCAATTGCCACAGACTCGCCAGTTTCGTCATACACATCGACGTAGAACTTGACGATTCCTTTGCGGATATCCTCTTCGTCGCGCTTTTCCTGGGCGATTTTTTCTTTTACGGTGAGGCGTACGCCGATCGTCGCGCCGGCATACACAGGCTTAATAAAGCGGCATTCTTCCAGTCCATAATTAAGCAAAACAGGCCCTTTCGCAGCATCTACAAACAAACCCGCTGCCGCAGAAAGAATGAAATAGCCGTGGGCTACACGCTGCTCAAAGATGGTTCCATCAAGTGATGTTACATCGGTGTGTGCGTAGAAATGATCCCATGACACATTCGCGAAATTGACGATGTCGCCTTCGGTGATCGTGCGCTTATGCGTGAATACAGTATCGCCTACCTCCAGGTCTTCAAAATGCTGACGGAAGAGATGCGGATTCGCCTCTGGCTGAGCAGCTCCTGGCTGATATTGCTGAGTTACTTTGGTGAGCATAGTCGGAGATCCCTGGATCGCGCAACGCTGCATATAATGAAGGATGCCACGCTTGCCGCCCATTTCTTCACCGCCACCGGCGCGGCCTGGGCCACCGTGTACGAGGTAAGGAAGCGGCGAACCGTGACCGGTGCTTTCTTTAGCGCATTCCTCATTCAGGATAAGGATACGGCCGTGCATGGAAGCTGCTCCCAGCACAAATTCGCGTGCGATATCATGATCAGCAGTAGTGACTGAACACACGAGCGATCCCTTACCCATCTTGGCGAGGGCGATCGCGTCTTCGGTTTCTTTGTATGGCAAAAGTGTAGCTACTGGCCCAAAGGCCTCGATGTCGTGCACGGCTTCTGCATGAAATGGATCATCGTTGCGAAGTAAGAGCGGTTGCATAAATGCACCCTTGCCTTTCTCGGCTCCGACTACATCAAATTGCTCAAGGTCCCCATATACCAAGTCGCTGGTTTCCATCAACTTCGCTACCTGGGCCTGCACTTCTTTATGCTGCGACTTTCCAGCCAATGCTCCCATTCGAACTCCTTCTGCTTTTGGATCACCGATGACAGTCTTGGCGAGTTGCTTACCGAGGGCTATTTGCACATCTTCGATCAGGTCCTCAGGCACGAATATACGGCGGATCGCTGTACACTTCTGACCGCATTTGATGGTCATTTCCTTGCGAACTTCTTTTATAAATAGATCAAACTCCACCGTACCTGGCTTAGCGTCCTTGCCAAGAACAGCACAATTGAGCGAGTCAGCCTCCATGTTAAATGGGACTGCATTTTCCAGCAAACGAGGATGAGCCTTCAACATACGGCCTGTAGTGGCCGAACCTGTAAAGGTTACCACATCCTGCGATTCTACATGATCCAGGATCGTGCGAGCAGAACCACAAACCAGCTGCAATGCGCCTTCAGGCATAATGCCTGAATCAACCATCTCTTTTACAAAAACCTCTGTCAAAAATGAAGTAACCGTAGCAGGCTTAACAACAGCAGGAACACCCGCCATCCAGTTTACTGCCACTTTTTCCAACATACCCCAAATCGGAAAGTTGTATGCATTGATGTGGACTGCAACGCCTTCTTTTGGCACCAAAATATGATGCCCGACAAATGAGCCTCCTTTGGATAAAGCAAGGGTATCACCTTCGGTATAATAAGGCTGATCAGGGAACTGGCGACGGAGCGAAGCATTTGCGAAGAGGTTACCAATACCGCCTTCGATATCGATCCAGCTGTCAGCACGTGTGGCGCCGGTAGCGTAACTGACTTCGTAGAACATCTCCTTCTTTGTGAGAAGATGCAGAGCCATTGCCTTCAGCATACGACCACGCTCATGGAACGTCATTTTACTCAATGCCTTCCCTCCTACTCTTCTACCGTAATCAAATATGTCCCCGAAGTCCAGGCCTTTGGCAGTGGCATATGCGATCACTTCACCATTGATAGCATTATATAAAGGCTGGCCGTCGCCATCGCCTGTAACCCAGCTTCCCTGGACGTAGTTTTGCAGTTTTGTCATTGTGGTTTTGTGGCTAGTGTATTCGACAGTAAATTTTGGATCAATATTGTGTAGGATGCGTGAGTATCGAGCAGTGAGTATCAAGCATCAAAGGAAAAACCATGGAAATAATGATTGCACACTTGATTCTAGATGCTCGATATTTGCTGCTCTCGTATGGTTTTAAAAAGTCTTGTATTGTCAGAACTATTTTGAACAATATTTACTTGCTCGCGGGGTGGCTTGATATTACATCTTTGATATCCATTGTATCGGCTATTGATTATCCTAAATATACGGCAATTCCCTAAAATTCGCTCTTAAAATGAAAGATCACTTTCGGGAATAGCTCCTGCGTGCTATTAAGGTCCCAGCTAGTGGTGGCAAGAAAAACGGGCTGCCCGTGCTTGTCGTACGCCAGGTTGCGCACCTTGCGACGCTTAAATTCTTTCCACTGCTCCTCATCATCACAAGAAAGCCAGCAGGCTTTGTAGAAGCTGGCATTTTCCCAGCGGCACTTTGCGCTATACTCGTGCTCCAGTCGATATTCGATCACTTCAAACTGGAGTGCGCCTACGCAACCGATGATTTTCCGTCCGTTTATTTCCTGAGTAAATAGCTGGGCTACGCCTTCATCCATCAGTTGATCGACGCCTTTGGCGAGCTGCTTAGCCTTCATCGGATCGTTGTTTTCGATATAGCGGAAAAGCTCCGGTGAAAAGCTTGGAATGCCTTTGAAATGCAACTCCTCCCCTTCTGTAAGGGCATCGCCGATCTTGAACTTCCCCGTATCGTGCAATCCGATAATATCGCCCGGATAGGCTGCGTCGATAATCTCTTTTTTGTCCGCCATAAAGGACGTCGGATTCGCAAATCGCAAATCCTTACCGAGACGCACATGGCGATAGTTGGTATTACGCTCAAAAGTGCCGGAACATATCTTTACAAAAGCGATTCGATCGCGGTGGCGCGGGTCCATATTCGCGTGAATCTTGAATACAAATCCACTGAATTTTTCATCCGTTGGTTCCACTTCTCGTTCTTCTGTAAATGTAGCACCTGGAATCGGAGCTATTTCTACAAAACAATCCAGCAACTCTTTTACACCAAAATTATTAATCGCTGAGCCAAAGAATACTGGTGATATCTCAGCATTGAGATAAGCTTCCTGTGTAAAATCAGGATACAGCTCTTCGACTATTTCGACTTCCTCGCGCAGGCGATCAGCATCGCGTTCTCCCACTTCCTCTTGGAGCCTTTTGTCTGCAAGGTCTTCTATCCGAACAATATCCTCAGAAGCTTCCTGCTTACTGTGTGGACGGAAAAGCACAAGATTTTTTTCATACAAATTATACACACCCTGAAAACCTGGTCCCATCCCGATCGGCAATGTAAGCGGTCGCGTCTGGAGGCCAAGTAATTCGTCCAACTCATCGAGCAGATCGAAGGGGTCTTTACCCATCCGGTCCATCTTATTGATGAAGACGATGATCGGCGTGTTTCGCATGCGACACACCTCAACCAGCTTTTTGGTTTGAGGCTCCACCCCTTTCGCCACATCAACTACTACGATCACACTATCGACCGCAGTGAGCGTACGATAAGTATCCTCCGCAAAATCCTGGTGACCAGGTGTATCGAGAATATTGATCTTTTTGCCTTTATACTCAAAGCCCATTACAGAAGTCGCCACCGAGATACCACGCTGGCGCTCGATTTCCATAAAGTCAGAGGTTGCTGTCTTTTTGATTTTGTTGGACTTAACAGCTCCAGCTACCTGGATAGCACCACCAAACAAAAGCAGTTTTTCTGTGAGAGTAGTTTTTCCGGCATCCGGGTGACTTACAATCCCAAAAGTGCGACGGCGTTGTATTTCTTTTTCGAGTACGGACATATCTATTCTGAATCAGGCCGCAAATTTAGATATAAAAACAAACATAATTACGCTAGGATATTGGGCAAAATCATCGAGTTGCGTAGAGACGCGTTTTAACGCGTCTTTGATCATGTGCCGAGACGCGTTAAAACGCGTATTGAACCAAGTACCGAGAAGGGTTTTAACGCGTCTTTGACCATGCGCCGAGACGCGTTAAAACGCACCTCTACCCTAATCCGAAACCATTATCTTTGCATTATGAAAACAACACTCCTTGTTTTTGCGACCGAAGGTGAATCGCTCGGAATACGCGCCGAGCTGGACTGGCAGCAAGCCCCTGAAGGGCTCGTGCATGAGGATGATACAAGACGCTGGGTGCTGGTTCACACAGGTATCGGAATGGTGAATACCGCCTTCAAACTAGGCCAGCAGCTTGCACTATTTTCATATGATCTTGTGATCAATTGTGGCATCGCAGGAGCGATCGACAAAAGCCTTCATCTTGGCGATTTAGTAGAGGTGACGGCTGACTGCTTTCCTGAAATGGGGGCGGAAGATCATGATCACTTCCTCGATTTGGAAGCATTAGGCTTTGCACTTGATGAAGAAAAGGCTCTTTATAATACCATCAAAAACCCACAAAAAAGTACCACTGGAGCACGGAAGGCCACTGGCGTTACGGTAAATACCGTGCATGGCAATCAAGGTAGTATTGCGCAACTAACAGACCGATGGTCTGGAATTCAGGTCGAGAGTATGGAAGGCGCTGCGGTCTTTTTGGCGTGTACCAAAGCGGGCATACCTTTCCTCCAATTCAGAACGATTTCAAATTATGTGGAACCGCGCAATCGCGATGCTTGGAAGATAGGCCTTGCACTTAAGAATTTGACCATTTTTCTTAAAACTCAGATGAAAAAAGGATTTGAAATCGAAAGCTGAAATTGTACCTTGAAGAACCTTTTAGAAATAGACGCCACCTAAAGAGCCCATTTCATTAAAAAAGATGTCATTCCGACTCGCGAAGCTGAGGAGGAATCTTGACTTTCAGCCAATAGCTCGACAAAGTCAAGATGTCTCGCCAGCTCTGCGGCTCGACATGACAACCCTTTTGGGATTTTGTTTGCCGCCTTTAAAATCAAAACCACTATCAAACCTTGAGTAATACCAAAGAAAATAAGGCCGGAAGGATTATTTTGGTGATCGTAGGGCTGCTTGTCCTTTCGGCGATGGGCTACTTTGCTACGCGCTATTTTGCCACAAAACAGCAAGCAGGCGCTCAACTCGTGACCATTGAGAACTTGCGATCCGAACTGACGCAACTGGAAGCTGACATCGTCGAGCTACAGGAGGAAATTGACAACAAAAATACTTCCCTCAAGGATAAGGATAAGTTGATCACGGAACGCGATGAGCGAATCGACTCGCTAAAGCGAAAGCTCAGCCAGGCACAGCGTAGCGGCAAGCTCAAAACTGAAGAATTCACAGAAGTGAACAATCGCTTGAGTTTGGCACAAAACCAACTAGGAACCTACGAAACCAAAATCACGCAGCTGGAAACAACAATAGCGGATCAGGCAGCAACCATCGTGCGCCAAAAAACGCAAGCCGCTTCGCTGGATTCTACCATTGCAGGACTGAGTGAACTGTCTGATAGTCAGGAGGAAAGACTGAAAGTAGCAAGCAAGTTACAGGCTGTTGAGTTCGCTTATTTTAGAGTGAAAAAGTCAGGCAAAGAGGTTGGAGGAAAGAGCTTCAGGCGCAGCGGACTTGGCATCATCAAGGTGTGTTGTCGACTGTTGCCGAATAGCGAGGCCCAGGAAGGCCTGCGGCCTATTTCGCTCCGCGTCCAAGACGAAGCGGGAACAGTCGTCGGAAGTGCAGATACTCAGTTTAATTATCTCAAAGGTGGTCAACAAACTTGTGTTCCTTTTTCCTTTTCAGGCAAACCGGAAAAAGGCATCTATAAAGCCATTATGCTTGATGAAAATGGACACGTCTATGGTGCAGGAGAATTTGAAATAAAATAAACCATGTCCATGATTTTAACCGGACTGGGCACACTGCTCATTATCTTTCTTTTTGGGGCGATTGTAATTCGTCCTCTGATCGCCTATTGTGGGCGACACGCCATCGATGCAAACCCCTGGCTCCTTCGTCTGATAGCAGGCTGGGTATTCGTTTGGATTGGTGGGCCGATGATCTTGAGAAGCTTCTTTGGATTTAGCACCACTGGCGTCATCTGGGTTTTATTGATTCTGACGATTGTGTGGTATATGCTGGTTTGGTACCGATTAAAAAAAGCTCCCAAAGGCGACTTGTTTGAGGATAAGATAGACTCGATAGGAAAGGATAAAGAGGAGGAATGAATAATGGAAAATTGACAATTAGCGATTATCCGCATTCCTGGTTATGAAAGCAAAACCTTATCGATCTTCATCAAATGTAGTGATGTGAATGATCTTTCCATCTTGGGTGAACACCTTTCCATACTGCTGGATAAATGCCTGTTGCATTCGTTCGTTTGTAAGCAGGTTGTCGCTGTAGCGGTATAATGCTTTGGGAGAAATACTCACTGGGAGACCAAAGGTGATAGCCTCATCTATATAGCTGAATATCAGTCCATTGTACTCATTTTCAAATAGCTCCGATGAGGCAAAAAGATCGCAGCCAATTACCACATTGCCCGAAACGCCTATCATGCCGATAATATTCTCTGGGTAAGGAAAAGAGTCTAGTCGAAGTGCTTCAAGATACTTCGCTTCACGTACTCGATATTGGCGATTTTTGCTATGTGAGGTGTAGGCCTTGGTCTTGCTTGGAATACCATCCTTGTTTAACTCGTCCTCAACTTCATTCCATACCTGACGCTGATTTTGGGATTGGTCGACAACACGGCGGAGATGCATGCTTCCTTCATGGTAATAGGTCCACTCCTTAGGGCTGGACCAGCGCTTTTCTTCCACACAAAATACAGGAACCTGATTGCGTCTGCTATTGGGCGGAAGGATCATATCACGACCTATGATTCTATCTTGTTTTCCTCCTTTGATCACCTCACCAGAAAGTAGCATAACGGGCTGATCAGATAGGTTGTCAAATATCAAGGTGTTTACTCCTGCGCGATCTTTGATAAGAATAAGGTTTCTCGCCATTGCTTCCTGCAAGGGAAGCCAGTTTTGACTAATACTGTCTCCTTGATTATTTGCAAATTCAAAAAAACTAGGCTTCCCACGAACAGGAATCAGGCTAAGATTTTCAAACTGAATCGCCGATTCGTAATCAACGACAAGGTGGTCATAAGTGAATTGTCCAAAAAGAGGAGATTGCAAGCAGAGGCTCGCTATTAGCATAATGATTGGGTGCATAATACCTAGGGTTTAGAGGTTAATATTCTTGTAAAAACTATGACTTCTAAACCTACACAAGGGACTAAAGTTTGCCCTTACTTATCACGCTTGATCATAAATACGACACGTTTGAAAAATGGCAGCGATAATCATACAATATGATTATCATACCTGTTTCAAAAAAAACACTGCGCTTTGAGGATTATTAATATTCCAAAAGCGCAGTGTTTTCTAAGCTACTTACTATCGCTAGCGCATAATGCTCAACTTCTGATACTGAGCATTTCCTTGCTCATCAGAAATGCGAAGTAAATATGCACCAGGAGCAAGATCACCTACAGATAGGTTTGTGGTAAAATCACCTGCTGTCTGGAGCTTTTTCGTTTTCAACAGTCTTCCATCCAGGCCTATAAGCGCAAGCTCAAGGGCCTGGCTTTTATGAGCATTTCCACTGATGACTACTTTGTCATTCGCTGGATTAGGGAACACATCTAGTCCTGAAATAAGATCCTCGTCAATACTTACTGAAGCGGAGATAACAAAGTCTACCGTATCGGTGCAACCAAGTTCATCGGCAGCAATCACGCGATATGCTCCAGCAGCAAGGCCTGTAGCTGTCAGATTTGTCTGGCTATTAGGATCATCAAAAATAACAAACACACGACCTGTAGGATCATTCACATTCACCGTAGCAGTACCCCCTGAGGCACTTGTGTCAGGAGTTGTGGTAACAGATATGCTGAAATTTTTACACGTAGAAATTACAGGACGAATAAAACGGTTGGTTGCAATGCTACTTGAAACCCAGTTAGGAGAAGCAACATTGGTGGTAAAGAAGTTGCTTCCTGCCTGGTAGTTGCCTGGAGATTGGGCGACATCAATTCGAGTGTTTAATGCCTCATATAATCCCACACCCCAGAAATCGCCTGTAAGAGCTCGTTGTGGCTGATCAAATTTAAGGAAATAGGTATTAATGGTTGAGTCAAGCACAACATCTGGTCCTCTTGCAATCGGAGATCCTATTGGCTCCCCCGATGTTACATCAATAGGAACCAGAACAGGGTAGGTAATCTCACCATGAGCAGGATTCACTAACTGGACTTGTACGCCCTTAATAAACGCATCTGCTGGAAAGCGATAGCGAGTCAAAGCAAGCGATGCATTGCCTGTTGCTCCTGAAACAGAATATCCTCCGGCATTAGGAATGCCATCGTCATATGCAAGCACAGAATCAGATACTGTCAGGCGGGAGAATCTAAGGGTATTGTTAGATAGATCTTCATCAGTCTGCATCGTAGTTGTTAGCGTAATGGACGCATCGAATACGCCAGTACCAGAAGGAATCCAACTGTTGAATGTGATAAGCCCTGTAGCAGCAGAAGGCAAGGTCGTAAAATTTTGCTGATCAGAAAATACGTTGGCACCATTAATATCCTCTACATCAAAGGTTGCGGCAAGACCGTTTACGGTTTGGCTTCCTTGCATGCGTGAATTCACAGAAAAATCGGTAAACGGCACCATGATTTCTGGAATCTGTGTATAGGTGTCACCAAAATAAGCAGGGTACACTGCGGCATCTACTCCTACAGGAGCGAAGGTCAATTCATAACCAAATAGGTTATTATCGCCTCCTTGCACAACTCCCATGATCACTGTTTCGCCAGTCACGACCTGATCAGAAATACACAAGCCACCTGCAAGATCGTCCGCCTCAATACCAAGGTCAGCAGAGACTTCACGCAGGATACCTGTCTCGACCCCTGTGGTAAGATCCACCTGGGCAATATTCGCACTACTGATTCCGCCTGTCTGAATAAAAGCCCAAAGGTAGGGACCACCAGTACTTACGCCATCATAAACTGCTCCATACATACCGGTCAGGGTATGCGTTCCTGCGGCGATACTGCGCAAGGTTGCTCCAGTACGACTAATAAGGAATAAGCTAGTATTGAAGTTTCCTACCCAAAATCCTCCGGCGCCTCCGTTGGCAGATCCATCATATGTAATCCAGCGCAAGTCGTCTGGCGGGGTTCCTGTAAATTGGGAAGTTACAGCCAGTGTAACAGGGTTAATTACATAAACAACCCTTGAATTGTTTACAGCATAAATATTAGTTCCGTCAGTCGTCATTCCACGTATGCCTGACAACCTTCCGGTTCCGTTAGTAATCGTGAAACTTCCTAAAAGTTGCCCACTTGTGTTGTAGCGGTACAAAGTGTCGTCACTCCAGCGTGATGTCCAAATATCACCAGCTGGTGTTACGATGACACCGGCTTGCCCGCCCTGACCTGCTGAGTCGGCCGCATTGTAATTAAACTCTACATCCCACATGGCACGAGAATAATTCCCTTGACGATGGCGAATAGGGCCAGCCATTCTTTCTGAGCCATTGGCGGTTCTGATAGATTGACCTGAAAGGCTTGGGTCATAATCTGTTTCGGTTGTGCCTTGCGCTTGAAGGCTCACCAATACTGCCAGGCAGCTTACTAGCGTAAAAAAGTGTTTCATTTCTTGGTTCTTTGTGTTGTAAAATGTGTGTTATAATAATTTAGCTTTTGCTTCGTCCCACAAGACATCCATTTCAGATAAGGTCATTGTTTTAAGCGTTTGTCCTTTTGCATAAGATTGTGATTCTACATAATCAAACCGGGTTTTGAATTTTTGGTTTGTTCTGGATAAAGCATCGTCAGGGTTGATTCCTTTAAAGCGGCAATAATTTACCAGACTAAAGAGCAAATCCCCCATTTCGGCTTCTTTTTCATCCTCGTTTGCAGCAGTTTCAAATTCGAGCAATTCTTCTTTTACTTTATCCCAAACCTGCTTTTCATCATCCCAATCAAAGCCCATTTTCGCAGCTTTTTCCTGCATGCGCTGCGCTTTGATCAATGGTGGTAGGTGAGCAGGAACTCCATCAAGCGTCAATCGCTTTTCATTTCCCTTTCTTTCCTTTGCTTTGATCTGCTCCCAATTCAACGCCACCTCATCTGAGGTCGTTGCTTGATCAGGAGTGGCATAAATATGTGGATGTCTCCGAATAAGTTTATCTATTTGAGTCTGCACCATTTCTTCAAGCGTAAACTCTCCTTTTTCTTGTGCCAAACTTGAATAAAAAAGCACGTGGAGCAGGAGATCTCCAAGCTCCGCTTTTATCTCCTCATAATCATTTTTTAAGATCGCATCGGACAATTCGTAAACCTCCTCAATGCTCAAATGCCTGATGCTTTCTTTTGTCTGCTCGCGATCCCAAGGACATTTTTCGCGTAATTCTTCCACGATTTCAGTCAATCGTGCGACCTTGGCCATTGCTTGATCCATGTTGTAGTTTCTGTATTATTGAATAAGGATATTGCCGGATTGATACTGTTGCTTTCCTTGAGCGTCTCTATACTGAATGGTGAAAGGGTAATTTCCAGCGGGTACTTTGGCGCGATTAAATGTAGCGTCCCATACCGCGCTTCTTCCCTCGCCCATATAAAGCAGTAATCCTGAAGGGGAAAACACCTGCATATTCAAAGTGGTAAATGCTTCTTTGTTTAAAGGCTGAAAAACATCATTCAGCCCGTCTCGGTTAGGGCTTATTTTTGTAGGCAAAGCTAACGGGCCTTTACACGGACTCATCTCAATGCGAATACTGGCCTTTTGTACACATCCAGAAACGTCCGAAGCGCTTACTGAATATGTGCCTCCAGACCAGATAGGCAATTTTGCTCCACGTGCGCCACTGCTCCACTGGAAACTGCCATATGCATCTCCAGCATTCAATGTCAATGTGTCGCCCGTGCACAATACTTGATCATCACCAAGCTCAATAGGTGGAATTTTTCGCTCTATAACTTCGAGTGTATCTGTTCCTTTTTGGCCACACACATCGGTGACCTCCACCCAATATTTACCGGCATAACTAGCGGTGAGGCTTTTCTCACGACTTCCATTATTCCAACGGTATTTATCAAACTCTCCTGGTGTTAGAACAGGCTTTTGATTGCTGCAGGTAAAAACATCGGGACCCAGGTTGATGACAGGAGTTGGTCGATAAGCGACCTTGCTTATCGCATCAGCCTTGCAACCATTGCCTGAGGTGACATGCAGTCGATAGAGGCCCGGTTGCCATATCCGGCGCGAAGCGCTGTCGGCGCCATCGTTCCAGCGATAAGAAACCAATCCTTCGGGCACCAAGAGATCGGCGGTATCACCTTCACATATCAATGTAGAGGCAGGAAGCGACAAGGTCGGTTTTGGCAAGCCATTGAATGACTTCGATCCACGGCCTATTCCCCAGAAGTTTTCTCTTTCCAAGGCTACGCGAATGGCTCCTTCGCCTGTTACTGATACTTCAATAAAGTTTTCGGTTTTTCGAATAATCTCACCACTTCCTTGCACTGCCCAAAACAGCGCATCGTCTTCATGGCAATTTCCACATAAAACTTTTACAACCTCACCTTCACAGGCATCCGGTGGCGCCTGCAACAAAGGAGCCATGCGCTCCGGCACACTATAATATGCCTGAAGTCCTTCTGGATTAAGGAATCCCTGGGCGAAAAGCATCGCTCCTGATAGACCAAGAAACGCTAAAACAAAACCTATTCGCAGCAATTTCATGAAGCTAATTTGTAAAAAAATCCTTTACCCTCGACCAAGACTATGCTTAGAACGCAAAAATGAATCGAAAATCCCTGCACTAAGTACTACCAAAAAGGGTAAAAAAGGGAAATGAAATCTGGAAGCACCGAAGAATATCAACGATATGAAGGTGAAACTTAGCGCAGGTAGCAGCAAAATCCCCCAGCTAGCAGGCAATTTTCTCCAACTCTTTTTCCAAATAACATACACAAATGGCAGCCATACCAAGACATACCATAACTGGCCAAGCACCATCAATGCGTAATAGAACACCGATAAAATCGTGACGGGTTTTTCGTAGCTGAGCAAGCTCCATCGCAAGCCATCGATGTCTGCTGCATATAAGAAGAAAACCTTTTTGGGAAATCTTAGTGCTGTTTTGAGTGGAAATGCCTTCATGTCCTGAATGGCAAGTTCGCCAAGTCGTTTGCTCCAGGCTGGAACGGGCATTTCGTCTTCGGGAGCATGGACCGCAAGATAATCCTCCACGTCTTGTCCCCAGTAAAATCTTCCACTGGCAAAGCGACTATTTCCCACATATAAATTGGCCCCGCCATTAGTAGAGATAAAGGCTGCTTCGCCGAGTTGCTGATAGTTGCGGTATGTCCAGGGTGCGATACAGGCAAATACCACCACATAAATTCCTGCGGTTTGTAGCCAGGGTCGTGACGGTCGCCCTTGCCAAGCCAGAGGCATCAGGAAAAGCATCCCAGGGATAAGAATAATTTGCGGCTTTGTATATGTTGCAATAGCGAATAGCACACCACAAAGTATGATCCATGGTATAGCTTTTTGAGCTGTTTGGGCTTTTTTCCATACTAAAACGGCCCCTAATAATGCACACAAACTCAACGGCTCTGAAGCAAGCAGTCCGCAATACGCAATACCATTGGGATGCACAGCCAGGGCCAGAAGGGCTAATCGGGCAGCAAGTTCGTGCTTAAGGACATTTCTGGCGAGCTGGTATGCTAGCCAAAGCGCGAGTAAGCACAGTATCGTATTGGCGAGCTGGCCTGCCTGAATGGAAGGGCCGGTGATGGAATAGACGCCCGCCAGAAAGGCTGGATATCCGATAGCGCGGTAAGCCGTTGAGGTGCCGTTTTCCCAAATATATCCCTGGCCGTCGGCTAGTCGAGTTGCCAGTTCGTGATAATCGAGAAAGTCGGCAGTAGGCGGAGGCGTAACAAGTACGATATAGCCTACTCGCAGGACGATTGCCAGCAGCCAGATATTGCGCAAAGCAACTGGCTTTTCGAGATTATTCAATAAAGCTGAAACGGCCTTTTTCACAGAGCGAACTTACTGCTTAATTGGAATATGCCAATCGAGGGCGAGGTAGGGAATACGAATTTTCTCTCCAGTAATGAAAGCACGAGTATCTGAAAACGCTCCTTTGAAGGCGAAATTCTTATGGGCCAGCTCAATGCCAAAGCGAAACTGTTCTATTTCATAAAGTGCTAGTCCAGAAGATAGGCCCAATCTGAAATCCTGAATATTCACACGGGCTTGAATACCAAAAGCATTCCGCATTTCATCAAAACCTCCGCCAAACTTATTCTCTGCAAAGCTATCAAAAATAGTCCCGAGTATCGTAGTTGCTGGATTTTCACCAGGATCGTAAGAAGGCGTGAGGTTTTTTGTTATCTGATAACCAAATATGATCTCTAAAAAGGTTCGTTCGTCCGATAACGTGATATGGCGCTTGGCACTTAGCCCAAGAGAAAGCTGGGAACCTGGATATCTTGCACCGAAAACGAGGCTATCTCTAACCCTGCCATTTTGCCTTCCTCCAATATTCGTAAGACTTCCTCCTAATTCAAATTGATTATACCCTGAGGCCGTTTGGCGTGTTATCCATGACTTATGGACACCAAGATTCACTGTTAAACCTTTTACAATATAATCGCCTGAAAGGCTGCTAGGCACTATAACACCATCAACTATTTGATCAGGGAATCTGAGGTTAGGACGAAGCTCATTTCTAAAGGTCAAGGCGAGGCCATAGGAAAGAGCATTTTTCGTTTTATATCGATATCCTATCCCATACTGTCTTATGTTGAGATTTAACCCTTCAGAGGATAGAATGTCCTGTGAAAAATTTGTTGTAGAAACTCCAATCGCATGTCCAGATTCCCAGCCATAGCCAGTATGAATCGAATATGTTTGGTTTTGTTCACCTTCTGTAAATAAAAACGGAAAGCGTGAGACTGAATAAACAAACTGTCCATATACGTTCGCTCCTGCGGCAATACGTGCAGGGCTACTCAGGATAGCATCACGTGCGGTATAATGATCACCAACGGTTCCTATCCCGCCAAAGCCTATGCGGTTTGGGTCTTGAGAGGAAACTTGACTTGCGATTATCAAAAATGACCATAAGAAAAGCGCTTGTCGGGTGAACTGTTTAATAGGCTTAGTATTCTTCATTTGAAAGTCATTCATGTTTTAATGTTTAATTGGAATATGCCAATCGAGGGCAAATGACGGAGTCCTGTATCCCGGAATATTTGCAAAGCCCTGGTAGTCTACCCAAGCCCCTCTAATCGCCAGGTTTTTATAAGAAAACTCAGCACCATAATAGTTAATAAGAGATACGGAAGGCACGATTCCTGCTGAAAGCCCAAACCCAAAATCATGATAATTACCATGAGCACGCAGACCAAAAGCATGATCGATACCGCCTAATTCATTCCAAAGCGATTCATCGGTGAAGCTGTCGAAAATAGCTCCCAGGAAGGTTGAGGCAGGGATTTCGCCAAATTCATAAAATGGCGTGAGGTCTTTTGAAGCTTCGTAGGCTACAATCACATTAATGAAAGTTCGCTCATCTGAAAACGCAATATGGCGTTTGTAACTAAAGCCCAGCCTTAACATGGAACCAGGATACCTGCCAGTTCCAAGTGGATCGTCATTAAGCCTCACCAATTGTCTTCCTCCCAGATCGGCGAGGCTTGCACCTAGCTCAAATTGATTAAAGCCCGAAGCTTCCTGCCTGGAAATCCAAGATTTATGCATGCCGAGGCCCACGGTTAATCCTCTCAAGGTAATATCGCCAACGTCACCAGGAACAAACTCCCCATCTACGATTTGATCTGGAAATTTTTGATCAGGCCGTATTTCACTTCCATATTTTAAGGCAAGTCCAAACGATAAAGCCTTTTTACTTCTATACCGATAGCCTACTGCAATAGCCCCTTTTCTGAGGTTGGGTTTTGGGGAGGTTGATAACTGGTTTAGCCCAAATCCGGACGATGCTACTCCAATTGCATGGCCTGAATCCCAGGCATAACCGCCATTTACGACCCTTGATTGAATATCAGCATCCTCTAAAAAAGAAAAGGGTATGCGGTAAAAAGAATATGATACTTGTCCATATGCTTTTGCTCCTGCTGCAATGCGGGCAGGATTAATAAAAATTGCCTCACGTGCTGTATAATGATCACCGACACTTCCAATTCCACCAAATCCTACCCGATTAGGGTCTTGGGCTTGGAGGTGGCTAATAGTTAAGGAAAATAGGGTAATGAGGGTAATTATTACAAATAATGGATTAATGTGATGCGTCTTCATAATGATAATATTTAAGGCGAATTTAATAGCTTTAATAATGCTTCAGGAGCTTCATATTCACTTTTTTTATTTTTACTAAAAGCGACAAAAGTCCCTTTATAATACCAGTAAAACTGGGTGGTGATTTGTCCGGGACCCTGTTGGAAAAATTGCATCATCAAAGGGGCCAATAATTTCAAATATGGTTTATAATCTTCGTTGCCGATAGGCACACAGAAGGCTGCATTTTTAGCGGGAATCGCTACTAAGCTGCCGTATTTTCCTAAAGCAGAAGGGAGGTTTTTTTCAAAATCTAATAAAAAACTGCTCGCCAGATCACGATTAAGCAGGGCAAAAATGTCGGAGCCGTTTTTAACCTCGATGCGATTGATATCTAGTTTCTCCTTGTTTACATTTTGCTGGGCTATTTCAAAAAGGGCTTCTTCGTCTTTTTCCCAAAGCACACAAATATCGCGCGTCACTAACTGAAATCGATTATCGTAATCAAGGACTAGATTTGTGAATGTGCCTGGAAAATCAACTCGGGAAACGAGATTTTGAGCAAGGTCAGAATCTCCAAAAGACGAGGGATATACCCGCAGCCGTAGGAGAGACGAAACCTCGTCAAAGTTCTGTAGCAACTTCATGCTTTCATCGTGCTCGGCAAGTGTAATCCACAGTTGCCCAAAGTGTCCAATCACACGTTCTCTCCATGAAGGTTGAGGCAACTTGACTATTTGCCTAACAAGGTTGTCAAGCGCGCATTGCATGTCGCTGATCTCTCCTACCCCCAGGCTTATTACACCGTCCTGAACACTGTGAATAATAGCCCTGCTTTCAAGATGACCAAGGCATAAATCAAGCAATAGCGCATACTGCTCCCCATCAATCAACCCGTCGAAACGGGCTGGCAGGTTATAATCAATGGAATTGTCGGACATGGGGTTGAGCTTGTATTACTAAACAACAAAAAACCCTTGGCATGACCAAAGGTTTTTTGTTGTCCTCGCTCTTTGATTCTTGATGCTCGCTGTTCGATTCTATAAAAGATGATCGAGGTTCAAGGCTCTAAGTTCAAGGTCCTCACTACTGACCATCAGCAGGAAGCACCTCTACCCACTGACCGGTAGTGCGGGCGTAGATGTCATGATCATACATCGTATGCGCCGATACTGCTGGAAGGTAGTAACGCCCTTGATACGAGGCATTGAGTCTTATATTGAAGGTCTTGCTCGTGTTATATGGCAAGTCAAAGAATGAGTAGACGCGATCGTCACGGATGTCCTGATACTCAGGCTTAGAGCCTCCAGGATTGGAGCCATCAAGGCGATGGTTTCTAATCTCCCATCCAGATGGGAATATCTGATCAAGAGCGATCTCCTGATAGGTGCGGCGATCTTCTCCGGCGTGTGTAATCGTCACACTGGCCGTAAAATCCTGACCTTGTCGCAAGGTGGCGATATTTGCAATCGGCTGACCATTTTCATCGATATATGCCACGCTAATTTTCATCTTACGCTCAGCCGCTTCTTCTTTTGAATTAAGCGGAGTGCCTTCTTTGATGATACGCGCAAAAAGCGGCTTTCCATTGGAGGTACGGACCGCAATGGCCATTTCCTTATCAGCAGTGAGTTGGTGTTGGGAAATTTTCATGTCACCTTTCACTTTTTGCCAAACACCATCACCCAACTTGTATTCATATTCCATGACCTCTCCATCTGATGTCTTTCCTACAAAAGATGAAACAGCCAGCAAGCTCATACTCGTCTCCTGGGTACTCATCCAGCGATTGGAGCCCAAGTTTTGAGCGACTGCTTTCAAAAGATCTGCTCCCTGGCTTGTGCGATTACCCAGACTTGAGACATACAGCATCAAAGCCTGATCGCGACGATGTGACCCGTATGAATATCCGAGTTCGCGGTAGTCTACAACGATGATAGGCGCGTCTTTTAGCATTCTGTTCGCAGTTTCTACCTGACCAGCCAGATAATATGCGCCAGCCAGCAACCAGCGACTATTGAGTTTGAGGTTTTTGTTTTTACGCAAACGGTTCATAGCTCCCATTTCGGCATTTCCATCAAGTGCGAGCACCATCAAGCGATAGGCCTGTGTCAGCTGTCGCCATTCACGTTTACTTGATTCATACTTCCAATTACGGGCAGCATCCTTCTGATATTTTCTCCATTTTTTAAGAAAATCATCCGAAACATCAAATCCTGCTCGTTTCGCTTCCAATAGAAAATGACCAGCATAACTTGTAGAATAATCATTTACGCTGTTATGTCCCGGCCAGTAACTCAGGCCTCCATTTTCGTTCTGGAATTTTTTCAAACGCTCAATCGCTTGCTTTACATTATCAGAAGTGCGTTGCTGCTGACGAGGAGAAAGGTCTGTGAGATTGGAAAGATAAAGTTGCGGGAAAGCGCCCGAGGTAGTTTGCTCAACGCAGCCATATGGATAGCGAATAAGATAGCGTAATCGCTTTTGCAGATTGAGCGATGGCAATGCCGACACTTCAAGTGTGGCATCATTGGTTCCAGCCATACCTAGTGGCGTGTAGCGCGTATTCCAGGGGCTTGCATCGGCCAGTGTGTGGTCGAGCACTTCGTACTCCATCGGGTTCGCGATTCGCACGGAGATATCAGTCGCGTATTCTGCTTTTTCACCGGCTCCGCTTGCTACTATTTTCACAGAACCTGAACCTAGTTTTTCGAGTGCTTCTACTTCGAAATAGGCCATTTTTTCGCCCGTTTCGCTAAAGCTAACCGAAAGATTTTTATTGCCAGAAACTTTCAGCAACCCGCCTGTTTCCAGGCTTAGGTTAACCGTTTTGATATTGTCCTTCATGGCAAATACATTGATCGGGAGACGCGCTCTTTCGCCAGGACCTAGCACGCGCGGCAGCGTCGCTGCGAGCATAATCGGAGCACGAACCGGAACTTCCTTCTCCACGGAGCCATAGGCTCCATCGGAGCGTCCTGCAACCACCATTACCCGAACAGCACCGACGTAGTTTGGAAGTGTGATGCTATGCTCATTTGTCTTCCCTTTTTTCAATTCAAATGGCCCCAGAAACTCCACTACTGGTCTGAAGCGGTTTTGCTTTTTGCCATCAGCTCCTGCTCCTTCGCCATCACCACCGATACTCAGCATGCTTTGTATTTCACCACCATACGCACCAATTACATCATCGAAGAGATCCCATGTTTTGATATTGAGTGCTTCTCGCTGGTAAAATTGGGAATGTGGCTGAGGGGTTTTGAATCTGGTCAAACTCAACAAGCCTTCGTCTACTACAGCCAGGGTATAGGTCATCGGGCCTTTTCCTTTCTCTGAAACAGCCACGTTGATCCTACTATTTGGGCGGTATTCGTCAGCTGTAGCGATCACAGGCTCCAGTACCGTTTTGGGATTTTCTACAGCAATAGGAATAACGCCATAGAGTCGTAGCGGCAAGTCGTTAGCAGTTTGCTCATGAGGCTGCAACAGTGTAACACTCGCAAAGATATTCGGAGCCATTTCGTCTGTAGTCTGGAAATTGAACTTCGTGCCTCCTTCCTGGCATTCGACCCAGTAGCTGCGCAAGATGCGGTTGCCAGACTCCAGGCTTACAAGTGCGCGGCCACCGTTAGGAGACGGAATCGTAAGCTGTACGTTTTCTCCAACTTTGTAATTCTTTTTATCGGCATTAAAGACCAGCATGCTTGCTCCGCCAGGGTTTTCACCTTGCGCGCGACCAGCCCATCCCGGCCAATCGATGTAGACGACTTTGCCTGTACTGTGTCCATCCTCATCTGTAACACGCACTAAGTAACGCCCCCACTCCGGGTACTTCACATTAAGCTGCCACTTGGCTTCGCCTTTTGCATTTGTTGTAACAGTTCCTTCCTGAAGGGAATTTAGATTTTCGCGACTCATATACGAAGCCAGATTATCCTGCCCACTGTGCCACCACCATCTCCAGTTCACTTTGAATAGCTCGACAGTTACATTCTGACCGGCAGCAGGCTTTCCGTCTGTATTAACAGTGACGATTTCCACGTCATGATCCGTATCGGTGAGGAGCATTCCACGAGAGGCATCTCCTTTGGGAAGTTTTACTCCTGCATATACGCTATAAGGATGGAATACTGTGCTAAAGCGGTCCACACTTGCGGCTCCGCCTTGCTCAAAAACGCGTGTCACGAAGTTGGCATTCAGCATGCCCGCAGCTTCCTGATTTGCATTCATTTTCAAAGGGAAACTCGCCTTTCCGTCACTGTTCAGTGTGCCATCGAAAAAGGTCTCTTCGTCCGGGCTGAAATTCTTGGAAGGATCATCGAAGGTAAAGCCAGAGTAGCTATCGAATGATGTCCTGCGAGGGCGAAGGGAGGCCTGGACTTTGGCTTTGAGATTGCCGGCCTTGGCGCCGTGGAGCCAGGTCGCTTCCAAATCAATATTTTGAGAACCTTCCGATTCTTTCAAGCCACTTTCACCTACATCGATTGCAATTTTCAATCGGTTAGGCATGACCGTTTCTATTTTGAGCTGCTTCGAGAAGGTGGCTCCACCGACTTCGATCGTCGCGGTATAGCTACCCGTTTTTGCATCCGCATCAGTTCCTGTTTCAAAGGTGTAAAAGCCATCAAGTCCGCTGTTTGCGACTTTTCGATCAACCTCCTGACCGTCAGGGTTTTTTAAGGTAAATGTAACAGGGTGATTAGCAGGAAGCGTTTGTTCTTTGTCCTGAAGTATAAATGTAAGGTGGATAGGATCACCGGGACGCCAAACGCCTCGCTCTCCGTACATATAGCCTTTAAGGCCTTTGGTGTAGGTTTTTCCACTTACATTAAAGCGGCTAAACGAAAGCGAACTTCCATCATCCAATCGCAAATAACCTGACTGGCCGTTGTGTTTTACAGAAAGCAGGAATGGTTTTTTAGGCAAATTGATTTTCCAGAAACCATCGCCATTTGTGCTACCATCCGCCATTACTTGCTGCTGGTAATTCAACAATTCAACCTTCGCGCCTGAAACGGGCTTGGCAGTTTTGAGATCAGTGACAACGACAAGCGCTTCACCCATATCACCGCGCTTCACGATAATCCCAAGATCAGAAGCAAGCAGGTTTTGCCTTACAGCACGCTCGTTCCGATAGTAGGCTTGCTTACATGGATCTTCGCGGTCCTCCCACCTATTGTAATCATAGTAATAGTTCCAAAAACTATTTTCGGGCATGCCGCTTCCATCATCCCAGTTACCCGGCATATCGAGCATACTTGATGGCATATTGCGACGCTGATATTCAGATATTTCCTCCTCCTCACACTTGTCGATATAATATCCTATTTTATAACCCAGTGCCACCTGATATAAAGCGCCAGGCTCAGCATCCATGAGTTCACTCAGGTCAAGTGAATGGGTATTCCAGTCTTTTAGATTGAGGGCTTTATTTTTTGCTAAATTAATGGTCTTCTCAGCTACAATGCGTCCTACGCGAACCATTTGGCGGTCGCCATCGAGGCGGTTCACCTGTAGGAACTGGGGAATGTTATCTTCAAATACTTTGATCACCCGCACATCGATGGATGTGAGGCCGACTGTTTTAAACAGGAATGGGCTCTTTTTAGACTGAGGGAGGATGGTGCCTTTGTTCACAAGCTCAACCTTAGGCTTTGGGCTATCCATCGTCACGGTTTCAGCGCTAGGGTTTACGGTCTTTTTACCACTATATGCCTTGATCCCTTTCTTTACTTTCACGTCTACATTTCCGACGATACGCTTAGAAGGATAAAGTACGATTCGGTTTCCCGTCACACTTGTGGTGAAGCGATTGTCGCCCACAGAAATAAGGCCTTCCAGCCGCTGCTTAGGATCGACTGGATCGGAAAACTCCAGTGTGATATACTGGTCTGAGCCATTCGATGCCAATACGCGTGTGCATGCAAATACAGACTTGGATGGGATCGCCACCTTTTTGGTGAAGTTTTGAGCGCCCAAGGCACTTCCTTTTACATTGAGAATAAGGTCTTCGCTTTTATCACCACGCTCCAACTTTTCAACTACGAAGGAGAACTTATTACTTCCTGCTTCCTGCCAGGCGATTTTCTTCGCTTTTCCTTTATAGGTGGCTTGCACCAACTTCTGTAAATCTGCGGGATTCTCTTTGTCGTTTGCGACGAGTACACCGCGCACATTCTGCCATTTCGTAGTGCCTAATCCCCCACTCTCATTTCCGGTCCATTCTACTGCAAAATTCTGGGGTCTTGTTTTAAAGTGAAATGAAAATGGCTTTTTAGCAAGCTGCTGCTTTGGGAAGAGCTTTTTCAGCTCGACATTGGCAGCATATACCTTGCCGCTTGGCAAAGCTGTTTCAGGCTTGAATGCAAGGGTGTGGCCATCTTCCCAGACAGCTTCTCCTTTGATTTTTGGGGTAAATGAAAAAAGCTTGGCTGAGACAGCTTCTCCTACAGAAGAAGTGTCGGCCACCTTCTCGGTGAAATGTACTCTGATGGTACTTGCTTTGGAGATTTCGCCAGTTGTGAAAGCGTTTACAAAAGCGCTGCTGGCAGGGTTGTATTCAGGTAGTTTGTCAGGCCCTTTTTTACAGCTCGCAAGCATGAGGATCAGACAGCAAAACACGCCCAGGGATGTTACAGGAATAAGGCTTCGCATAAAAATAGAATTAGTTGAGTTTGGCTTAGGTTTTAATTCTTGGCAAAAATTACGCTTTTATCATTACCGATTCAACTTTCTTTGCAAGCGTACATGTTTTCGGTATACCTGTGTTGATTCTTTTAGTATCCGTTTTTTGAACATAAAGGCCTCAAAAAGAAAAAGCTAGCTGTCGGAATGTCATATTTCACAAAACCAAGAACCTCCTTTGCCGTTTTAGTGCTACCTTTACCCTAATCAATTAGACAAAATGACAGTACAGCAGATAAAGCAGCGGTTCGGTATTATTGGCAATAGTAAGGAGATCAACAATGCTGTCGAGATCGCCATGCAAGTTGCCCCTACGGAGGTTACTGTTTTGGTCAATGGTGAAAATGGAGCGGGTAAGGATGTTTTTTCTCAAATCATCCATCAATTTAGCAAGCGAAAACACTCTCCTTTTATTGCGATAAACTGCGGAGCTATCCCAGAAGGAACCCTCGATTCTGAACTATTTGGGCACGAGCGAGGCTCATTTACCTCCGCATATGAAACGCGTAAAGGATATTTTGAAGAGGTAGAGGACGGCACTATTTTTCTTGATGAAATAGCTGAAATGCCACTTGCAACCCAGGCTCGTCTCTTGCGCCTGTTGGAAAATGGGGAATACCTCCGCGTAGGCTCCAGTAAGGTAAAAAAAGCGAATGTAAGAGTGATTGCAGCAACCAATAAAAATCTGGTTGAGCTTATCAGGCAAGGCAAGTTTCGCGAGGACCTTTATTTCCGCCTCAATACTGTGACGATTCAGGTGCCTCCGCTTCGCGACCGCGGCACGGATATCCCCTTTTTGTTCTCATATTTTGCGCTTGAATTTTCAGAAAAATACAAACGCGAACCGCTCAACCTCACCTTCGAAGCAGCTGAAATATTGACTCAATATCGCTGGCCGGGTAATGTGCGCGAATTGCGAAACCTCGCAGAGAAGCTCACCGTGCTTATCAAAGGTGATGAAGTAAATGCAGATGATTTACGAAAGCACTTATTAGTGTCCTCGAACTATCTGCCGGTACTGGCACCCATGCGTGCAATGGATGAAGACGAAGTTGGTCACCGAGCTGAAACACGGAGAGAGTTGGACCATCTATATGACTTGATATTGAAAATGGGTCAGGAGGTACGCGAAATAAAACAAGTACTTCAGAATGGTAATACACCACCTGTTTTTGATCAGCCGTATGATATTAGTGCTGGCATGCAGCCTTTACGTGGAAGTGATCGTTATGACGATTATGTAAGCGGTTATGATGATGATCGTACATTCCAGCGTCCAGTGGAGGATGTGCATTTGTTAGAAGAGTCGCTTTCGATTGAAAAACACGAAAAAGACCTGATTCAACGAGCGCTCGACAAGTATGAAAATAATCGCCGTAAGGCTGCCGATGCACTCGGAATATCAGAACGAACGTTATATCGAAAAATCAAATCGTACGATATCAATGCATAAGCATCTTTCGAATTCCATATTAGCCCTCTTTCTACTACTAAGTTTGAGTGGTTGTCGCTTTAGTATGAACTTCACAGGCGGCCAGGTAGACACGAGTTTAAAAACGATTTTCATAGATCAAATCGGCAACAGTGCGGCACTTGTAGTGCCATTTGTGAGTCAGGACCTGACGACTTCTTTACAAGATCAATTCCTCTCGCGTTCCCGGCTTTCGCTCGTGACAGAAAATCCTGATGTCATTTTAAGTGGTAATGTAACACGCTATACTGTAAGTCCGACCGCTATCTCGGGGGGTGATGTCGCTGCTCAAAACAGACTTAGCATAACCGTTAGTGTTATGTA
The DNA here is from genome assembly GCA_045106685.1 of Bacteroidia bacterium. GTDB lineage: Bacteria > Bacteroidota > Bacteroidia > J057 > J057 > JAUIGE01. Next base: position 26,308 of record JBGCFB010000389.1, read on the forward strand.
TGAAAATACGCGCGACGCAAACCAGAGCTGGACAGCTTCTAAGAATTTCACTGGTTTTGTAGACTTTCCTGCTGATGCCGACTTTTCTAGTCAGGAACAGGAGTTTGCAGCTGAAGCCATCGAACAAATCGTTCAGAAAGTGTTTAATGAAACACTTGGGAAATGGTGACTTCGGCTCCGCTCAGTCACCATTCGGCTCCGCTCAGTCACCATTCGACTACGCTCAGTCAGCATTTGGCTCCACACAGCCAGCATTTGGCTATACTCAATCTCGATCCAGCTTCACTCGATTTTTGCTAATTTTGCAGGACAATATTAATGCTTCAAAAAATCACCCAAATGAATAATATACTGGCGACTTTCGCCATCGGGCTCGCTTTACTCGCTAGTGCTTGTGGCAACCTTGAAAAAGATATTACGGTAGAGCTGCCTCCTTTCGAGCGCCAGTTAAATGTAGAATGTTACGTCGCCCCAACTGGCCTCCAACAGCCACTTCCCTTTGGGATTCCCTGGGATTTGATACCAGCATCAGCACCACCATTTTACTATCTCATCCTAACCGAAACGGTAAGTTACTATGATGAATTTGACCTACCTATCGTGGACGATGCTTTTGTAACGATCACCTACCAAGGAGTGACAGATACGTTAGAGTATGTCCCATTTGTAACCGCAGGAACTGATACTATTAAGTTTTATATCGGTTTTAGAACAATCGAGGGCAATGACTCCAATGCTCCTATTGACCTGTATGTTAAAGACAAGATAGGTCGTGAAGTCCGCGCCAGAACATTCTTCCCGGAGGTCGTTCCAATCGATACGATATCCTGGGAATTTAACAGCCGCGATGAGGCATTTGTCCAAACCGACTTCTTTGACCCAATCGATCAAGACAATTACTACCGTGCAGTAATATTCAAGCGTGATGATGTGCTATTGAGAAATGAACCTAATGGTCCTATTGTGGATACTATTAGTCAGGATCGTCTTGATGTTGCTTTCCAGTTTACCGATGACTTTATAGAAGATGATGGCAAAATAACCGTAGGCACCAACTTCAATTATGTAGAAGGCGATACGGTCACTTCATTTATTTATCAAATAGATGAGGCTTACTATGATTTCCTGGAAACGGTGGATGCTGCTGAGCAGGCGAACTTCTCGCCTTTTGCGCAGCCAACACGCATTCAATCCAATATTGAAGGCGGCATGGGCATTTTCACTGCTTATAATTACGATCGCCAGACTGTTGTGATCAAGCGCTAGTGCCTAAGCTTCATTATACTATAGAGCCTGTCGAGGCGGAAGTTTTTAAAGGGAGTTGGAAAGATGCTTTCCAGATTCCCTTCGATTTACTTCGGGCTATTTTTTGGCTTACGCCAAAGGCGATTTTTGAAGAACTGCGCGGCAAACATCATGACCATCATGAGCACGATGAGCCTATCGACGATTCGCCGGGGTGGGTGAGTTTAGGCGAAGGCTGGCCTGAAGGGCTAATGCGCCAATACTTTGAAGCAGGAGATGTTTTTGATGATCCCGGCCTAAGCACGATTGATGGTTATCAGTTCCGTCTCCCAACAGCTTTTTCGGAAATGGAGGCCTTGTATTTTAGTGGAAAAAGTCTGCTTCCCCATCCTTTGGGTTTTGTTGGCCAAATCATTTCCCATAAACATGAAGAAGAGGGCGCTCCTTTTATATTTGTTGATGTAGTCGAGCAAAAGATTCATCAAGTGTTGGCACTTTCTGATTTGGCGCACTGTCACATACATAAAGACAGTTTGGTCGTGGAATCACCAAATCGTAAATGGGTTATAAGGCTAGGAACCAAACCTACCTAATAGTGTAGTATCCATTTTGGCAATCCCCATATAAATCCCTCACTATCAATCTATTACAGGTATAATTAAGCAGTAAAAGCACCGATATTATTCAAACATAGTTTTCAGCATGCAACGGTTTTCAGCAAGTCTTTGTCATTAAAGCACTGAAGCATAACCTACCCCGCTATGAAACTATTTTACGCCTTCCTTGCTTGCTTTCTTTTTCAACTTTCCCTGAATGCCCAACAACCTTGCACTCAACCTGCTCAGGTTTTACAAGCCGATCTCCCTGGCTCTTTAATGGACGAAGGTTTTGAGCAAAAAGTAAAAAAAGGGCCTTTTCAGCTCGCACAAAACGGACGGTTTAGCTACCTGAAAATCAGTCAGTTTTCAGACATCTTCTTGGTTTGGGATGAGACGCTAGTTTCTATGATGAAAGAAGTAGAATCTTCAGATGGGCTGATACTAGACTTAAGGGGAGCACACGGCAACTCCATGGATCTGGCATATAAACTTGTGAGTTGTTTTGTAGATGAAAAACAAGAAGGACATTACAGCTACGATCACAAAGAGAACTGTAATAAAGGTAAAGTACATACACTTCGCCCACACAGTAAAGTCAAGGCATTTACCAAAAATGTTATTGTCCTCACCAACCAGCACACCCGACAAGCCGCTGAAATCACAGCCCTTGTAATGAGGCACCTTCCGAATGTCTCTATCGTAGGAAAACCTACAGCAGGAACTTTATACCACGGCCCTGACGGACGCGAACACCGCTCTGTTTCAAAAGTGAGCATGAATGACAGCGGTGTACCTGTTGATGTTGAAGTTCATGATGCGAAGCTTGTTTTTACAAAAGCGCTCGAGATGCTTCGTGGTGTTTTTGTTCCAAAATCAGTTGCAAAAGAGTCTTGGCTGAGGTAATACCGAAAGCTGTATAGGCAAGGTTAACGCTGATAGTAATTGCGTGAATCTGCTTATATACTTGCTGCTCTCGTGTGTTTTCAGCCATTCGAGAGTAGCAAACATCAAGTATAAAGCAACGAGTCTTCAGAAAAAGGGAAAATTCTACCTTTAGAAAGAAGAACCCCATGAAGACCGTATCTTAGCGATATGGAGTCTTCCAATCACCCCAAATTCATCTTTCTTATCGGCTTTATGGCTTCTGGAAAAACGACCATCGGTCGGCAGATTTCCAGCAAGCTTAATGTTCCATTCATTGACCTGGATGAAGTCATTGAAATGGAAGCAGGTTGCGATATTCCTACCATATTCAAAACCCAGAGCGAGTGGACGTTTCGCAACCTGGAAGCTCGCTGCCTACGTCAGCTAAAAAGCCTTCCCGAGCCTTACTATATTATCTCGGTTGGAGGAGGTACTCCCTGTTTTAGGGGAAATTTGCCGTGGATGAAAAATCATGGCAAAATCGCCTATCTCGACACGCCCTTGCATACTATTGTATCGCGCCTTGATAAGGAAGCCACCGAGAAGAGGCCGATGTTTGCCAATGTTGGCCCCGAGGAAAAAATCACCTTTATAGATGAACGCTGGCTGGCACGTCAGGCATATTATAAACAGGCTGATGCTCGGTTTCGTGATCCGGAAACGATGCTGGAAGAGATTGTTCCTTGGATTTTGGATCAAAATGGCTTTCAGCAACTTTCTGAATAACCATTATCCGTTTTGCGAAAATCCGTAAATTGGCAGCAAATATTATAATCAATTCATCCTATAAGCATATTTATGCGATACCTGAGCTCGTTTTTCATTGCCCTGTTCTGTATTTCAACGCTTGCCGCACAAGCCCCTGCCAAACGCCCCCACCCTAGCCTATTGGCCGGGCCGATGGTTGGATATGTTGAAATGAGAGAAGCCCTTCTTTGGGTTCAAACCGATGGCCCTGCCACGGTGCAGTTTCTATACAAAGAAGCCAACAATCCGGCCGCACGCCAGATGCGGACTTCCGAGTACCTCACTAACAGCGTGGAGGCCTTTACCGCAAGGCTGATTGCTAATCTAGTGCAGCCAGGCAAAACCTACGACTACCAACTCGTCATCAATGGACAGCAGGTCCGTTTGCCATATACTGCCCAATTTAAAACCCCTGTTGACTGGCGCTATCGCACGGCGCCTCCAACGTTAAATTTCGCATTGGGAAGCTGCAATTACATCAACGATGCGAAGTATGACCGGCCTGGTGAGCCTTATGGCAAAGACTACGGAATCTTCTCCAGTATTCTAGCAAAAAGGCCTGATATGATGCTTTGGCTGGGTGATAACACTTACCTCCGCGAAGCGGATTGGAATAGTCGCACAGGAATTATGTATCGCTACACGCATACACGTGCCCTACCACAGATGCAGCCATTGCTCGCCAGTGTGCCACAATATGCCATCTGGGATGATCATGACTATGGTCCCAATAATAGCGACAGGAGCTACCGCGATAAAGATGTTACTCTTGAGGCCTTTAAGCTTTTTTGGGGCAATCCAACGTATGGTATCAATGGTAAGCCTGGTACTACCAGCACATTTACACAAGGTGATTGCCAGTTCTTCCTCATGGATAATCGCTATTACCGTGCACCGGACAACATGGTTACACAGGAAGGAGAAATACTGGGCGAAGAGCAACTAAACTGGCTTATTGAAAGTCTGAAAAGCTCAAGCGCAAATTTCAAATTTGTATGTATCGGAGGTCAGGTGTTGAGTACTGCGAAAAAATTTGAGAATCATATTAATATCGCTCCTGAGGAGCGCGAGCGCCTCTTGAGCGCAATCGCCAAGGAAAAAATTCGCAATGTAATTTTTCTTACTGGTGATCGTCATCACTCTGAACTGAGCGTCGAGAGTCGCGATGGAGTTCGTATCTACGACTTTACGGTTTCACCGCTTACTTCTGGCGCTTATGACCCAAGTAAAGAATTGAATACAAATAGAATTCGTGGAACTGGCTTCGGTGAGCGTGCCTTCGGCATGGTAAACGTAAGCGGCCCTGAGAAGCGCCGTCAGGCAACACTAAGCCTCTATGACGTCAACGGCAAGCGTGTCTTTGAAGAGGTGGTTACTGCGCAGCGGTATTGATCCACATTGTAGAGACGCATTGTAGAGACACAAGATTTTGTGTCTCTACAATGCGTCTCAATCTGGCCATATTTCTTTCTGCTCGTCGCCCTCTACAGGTTCTGCGCCATGATTATTGAACAAGGTGGCAACTAAGCCAGTCCAACCCGTCTGGTGAGAGGCGCCGACTCCGCGGCCATTGTCTCCGTGGAAATATTCGTAGAATAAAATGTAATCCTTGAAATGAGGATCATTCTGTAGTTTCTCATTTTCTCCAAATACAGGACGGTTTCCATTTTCATCTTTCACAAAAAGCCGGGTCAATCTTACGGAAAGCTCATCCGCAATCTCGCGAATCGTCAGCTCGGTCCCTGACCCAGTAGGATATTCCACCTTGAAGTCATCACCATAGTAGCTGTAAAACTTGTATAGCGACTCTATGAGCAGGTAATTCACAGGGAACCATACGGGTCCACGCCAATTACTATTTCCTCCAAAGAAACTGGAATCCGATTCTGCTGGAAGATAACCGACTTTAAATTCAGCGTCGTTAAAGCGAAATACATACGGATGCTCCTCATGGTGTTTTGACAAGGCGCGAATTCCATATGGCGATAGAAACTCCGTTTCATCCAGCATGCGCTTGAGCAGGCAGGTCATTCTGAAACCGCGCAAAAGCGACATCAAGTGCATGTCCTTTTTTCCTGGAACTTTCCATCGTGACACCAGGCTAGCGAGATCAGCTCGTTGCTTCAGGAACCACTCCATGTGTTCTGTAAACTCAGGCACAGACTCCAGGAGATCATGATCGAGTAACTCAACCGCATACAATGGAGAGAGCCCCACCATGGAGCGCACTTTCAGTCTTATCTTTTTATCATTAGGCAGGTTGAGAACATCATAATAAAAGCCGTCCTCTTCATCCCAAAGGTTGATTCCTTCATCAGCGAGATTCGCCATAGAGCCAGCGATGTACAGAAAGTGCTCAAAGTACTTCTTGGCCATATCCTGATAGACAGGATTATGTCTGGCCAGCTCCAGGGCCATGCGCATCAAATTACTGGCGTACATAGCGACCCATGAGGTGCCATCGGCCTGCTCCAGGTAACCGCCTGTCGGCAAGGCTGCGCTGCGATCAAACACACCGATATTATCCAATCCCAGGAAGCCTCCCTGGAAAATATTATTTCCTTGATGGTCTTTCCGATTGACCCACCAGGTGAAGTTGAGATTAAGTTTGTGGAATATTTTCTCCAAAAAAACCAGATCACCCTTTCCTGTTTGCTTCTTCTCCATCTGGAAAATACGCCAGGTTGCCCAGCCGTGCACAGGTGGGTTTACATCTGAAAAATTCCACTCATAAGCAGGAAGCTGTCCATTGGGGTGCATGTAATTCTCTTGCGTCAGCAATAGGAGCTGATGCTTGGCAAAGTCCATATCCACTGCCGCCAAAGGGACGCAGTGGAAAGCGAGGTCCCAGGCAGCATACCAGGGGTATTCCCACTTGTCTGGCATCGAGATGATGTCTGCATTGTTGAGGTGTCGCCAGTCTCCATTGCGGCCCGTGCGGCGACTGCGTGGCAATTCGGGGCCGTTTGGATCGCCAGCTAGCCATTGGATTACATTGTAATAATAGAACTGCTTGGACCACAACATACCGGCGTAGGCTTGACGCTGAATCATCTTGATATCGTCATCCTGAAGCTCAGTCTGGATATGCTCGTAGAATTCATCACCTTGGTCGATCCTTCTATTCATGTAATAATCAAAACCAGCAAAAGGCTCGACTCGCCCGGCAGGACCCAGGCGGAGGCGAATAGTTGTCTCTCCGCCCGCAGGTATATCCAGTTTGTAATGTGCGGCAGCTTTCGTCCCTTTTAAGGCCTTATTGATTGCTGATTTTTTACCATCAATCACATATTCATGAAAGCCATCTTTATACACCCCTTTTTTCGAACGAGGTCTTTTCCCATCACCGTAGCGATTGGGATTCGTTTCATTTTCACAAAAAATCAACTCATTTTCTCCTTCACAATACAGCGCTAGTTTCTCAGAAAGTGCACGATGTGAGATATCGACTACCCCAGGACTCTTAGAAGCGACATGAGGCTTGTAATCGTCATAGCCCCAAGCCCAGGTATTCCTAAACCAAATGGTAGGAAGCGCATCGAGTTTTGCAGGCTTATCACTTCGATTGTGAACGGTTAACTTGATTAGGATATCCTGCTCAGTGACTTTTGCATATTCGATAAAAATGTCAAAATATTCATCCTCATCGAAAATGCCCGTATCCATCAATTCGTACTCCGACTCCTCGCGGTTTCGTTTGCGCGTCTCCTCCAAAAGCTGCGAATATGGAAATGGCTGTTGCGGATATTTGTACAGCATTTTCATATAGGAATGCGTCGGCGTCGAGTCAAGGTAATAGTACATCTCCTTGACGTCCTCACCGTGATTTCCTTCTGGTCCTGTAAGACCAAAAAGGCGCTCCTTCAGAATATTATCCTGATGATTCCAAAATGAAAAAGCAAAGCATATATGCTGCTGATCATCACTAATCCCACCAATGCCGTCCTCGCCCCAGCGGTAGGCTACAGAACGAGCATTTTCATGCGAAACAGATGCCCAGGCATTCCCATGTGTGCTGTAATCTTCCCTCACGGTTCCCCATTGACGGTCAGATACGTATGGCCCCCAGCGTTTCCAATCGCGGATTTGGTGGCGGGCTTCTAAAAGGCGTTTATATTCTCGTGTCTCCACAGTTTTATCTATTTTTACAGCACAAATCTAAACCACGCATGCCAATATATCATAAGCTGGGGCAAATTCCCCCAAAACGTCACACGACATTCTATAAACCAGACGGAAATCTCTACTATGAGCAACTTTTCGGAACGATAGGATTCGATGGAATGTCATCACTCATGTACCACGTACATCGACCTACGATGGTCAAGGAGATAGGCGAATCGATCGATGTCAGCCCTAAAATCGCGGTTGAAAAGCACATCAAGTCTCGCATGCTCAAAGGCTTTGAGGTAGAGCCTGAGGATGATTTTTTGGATAGTCGGGTTCCTATTATGGTGAATAGTGACATCATCATCGGGCTGGCAGCTCCACGCAAGTCAATGAAGGAGTATTTTTACAAAAACGCTGACGCTGATGAAATGCTCTTTATTCATGAAGGAACCGGAACCTTACGCACTATGCTGGGATCTATTTCTTTTGAATATGGCGACTATCTGATTATTCCTCGTGGTATGATCTATCAGATAGAATTTGACACGGAGCAGAACCGTATTCTGTATGCAGAGTCATCACATCCTATCTACACTCCTAAGCGCTATCGCAACTGGTTCGGGCAACTGCTGGAGCACTCTCCGTTTTGTGAGCGTGATTATAAATTGCCAGAGAATCTTGAGACACATGATGAGGAAGGGGAGTTTTTGATGAAAATCAAAAAGCAGGGTATGCAGCATAATTTAATTTATGCAAGCCATCCTTTTGATGTGATCGGTTGGGATGGATACAATTTTCCTTACGGATTCTCTATCCACAACTTTGAGCCGATTACGGGTCGCGTACACCAGCCGCCACCGGTACACCAGACATTTGAGACTTCGCAGTTTGTGATTTGCTCATTTTGCCCACGCTTATATGATTATCACCCGCAGTCTATTCCAGCGCCATACAATCACTCCAACATCGACTCAGATGAGATGCTGTACTATGTGGATGGCGACTTTATGAGCAGAAATAATGTGGACAAAGGCTATATCAGTTTGCATCCAGGAGGCATTCCCCACGGGCCTCATCCGGGCGCGTATGAGCGCAGTATTGGTCAGACGGAGACGCATGAGCTAGCCGTGATGATCGACACCTTTAAGCCGCTACAGCTTACGGAAGCCGCGCTGAAGATCGATGATGGGACATATTACCAGAGTTGGCTGGATCATTAGTGCCGCAGGCACTAAATTGTAAATTTGCATTAGTCAATCTGCAATGTTCTTTAAAACCATTGCAGATTGCTGAATGACGATTAGTGATTGGAGAGTTTTTTCTAGGGAGACTTAAACCTCTAACACCTCTTGATTTATATAATTGCATGTCATTACTTAATGCAAGTATTCAGCATTTCCATCTTTTCTATATACTCTTTCTCCAGATGAATAAGTAATTGACTTTGAAGGTTTTCAAATTCCACTTTTGTCAAAACAGATGTAATATCACCTTGATATTTAGGAGGAAATTCTCCTGTATGAGCGTCAATCTTATACTTAAACCTGTCTAGGTAGACGATGGCCCCAAGACGAGAAACTTTATATGCGTACACGTAACTCACATTGGCTAGTTGTCTGTTCTCACCATCTATCGTATATGCATGACTCTTTCTTCCTTTAATCAAAAGCGTATCACCTCCGACAAAGTTTTCATCAGTGTTTTCATCTTTAAGTATCTCTTGTGATTCGCTTCCAGCCCACAAAGCGTTTTCGCTCATGCATTTAAGCATTTTCTTAAACCGCTGTTCGGAAGGATAATATTTTTCACTAGCATACATCAATGCTCCTGAAGGATCAACGCCTTTTCTTGGCCCAAAGTCTGCTTCAATCGTAAGGTTATTTTTGAGTATTACATAGAAAGCATTTAGGTAGTAAATACCTTCAAATTTCGAGGTACAAAATGTCAAATATTGATATCTGTCATGATTTACAGAAGCAACACAATAGATCGATTCCTCATCATATACTACTGATTGGTCATTTAGATATTCCTTTATCGACATTTCCTCGAATATTAAATTGTCTATATTGATATCATACACATTAAGCTTGGATTGAATTGATAAGCGTGATTGTTCGAATATTGGATACACCGATTCTTCGTAACCGCGAGCATAATTGTCCAGGATTGCAATTTTGGCCTCTTTCGGCATATCCTTCAGCATTGATGATTGATCAATCATTGCTATAGCTGTATTCGTTGAAGGAATAAGGTCATGAATCAAGGTAGAGTCCTCTGATTGAAGAGCGACAACTAGTTTTTCTCCTAATTCTTAGATAGAAGAAGCCCCTTGCGCAAAAAGTGCGCTAAAGCTCATTGATACAACAAGGGTTAGTTTGATAATAATATGCATGGATTGGGAATTTTGGTTTACATAAATACGCTTTGCACGCTACATTTCCTACATTTGCAATATGCTTAAAGCAATTGCGATAGATGATGAGCCATTGGCGCTGAAGGTGATTGAGCGCTTCGCGGCCAAGACGCCGATGTTGGAGCTTGTAGGTTCGTACCAAAACCCTATTGAGGCGCTTGCGCGCCTGCAGGGCGAACCTGTAGATCTTCTCTTTCTGGATGTACAGATGCCTGACATTACAGGAATACAGCTGATGCAGAGTCTCCCTGATCCGCCGATGGTGATCTTTACTACTGCGCATGAGAAGTATGCAGTCGAAAGCTATGAGCTGAATGCGCTCGACTACTTATTGAAGCCTATTTTATTTGACCGTTTTCTAAAAGCCGTCAATAAGGCAGCCCTACAAAAAAGCTCTGAAAGCGACGCTACCGAGGAGTCAAGTGCAAATGACGCGCTCAGTGAGTACATGTTCCTCAAATCAGATACCCGTATTTTCAAAGTAAAAAGAGAAGATATCCAGTATGTGGAAGGAATGCGCGATTATGTCGCTGTGCATACTTCCGATGGCAAGCGTATCATGACGCTTATCAGCCTAACCAAAATGTTGGCTCGTCTGGGAGCGCCGGATTTTGTGCGCGTTCACAAATCCTTTATCGTGAATGTGCATCATATTCATCTTATTCAACAAAATAGAATAACAATCGGAGAGCGAGAAATTCCTATTTCAGGAACTTATCGTGATGATTTTTATGCGATGATTGGGAGCTAGTGCCAAAGGCACTAAGTCTCATATCTGCAATCGTCAATCTGCAATATGAAATTCATTTATATTGCAGATTAGCGATTTACAAATTAGTGTCTATGGCACTAACCTGTGTATCCGCCCTGGATATAATTCTCCAGGTCGCGAATCGTATTTTCCTTATTTGCGACGACAGCCTTGATAACGTCGCGCATCGTGACAATTCCGGACAATTTATTATTCTCTACTACCGGTAGGTGGCGGATATGCTTATCGGACATGAGCATCATGCATTCCTCCATTGTCCTGCTCGCTTTTACACAAAAAACTTTCGGTGTCATTAAGTCTGAAACCAGCGTCTCTTTAGAGCTGCGCCCTTCCAAAATGACCTTCCTGGCATAATCGCGTTCAGAAAAAATACCTGCGATTTTTTCATCTTGGACAACGACTAATGCGCCTATGTTTTTCTCAGACATAAGCGTCAATGCTTCATAAATAGTGGCAGTTGGGCCGATGGTAACGACGCTTGAACCTTTGGACCGGAGGACTTGGGAAACGGTTGTCATAGTGGAAAATTTAAGATAAAAGGAGAAAAAGGTTCGGATTTTATGACTACCACTTAATATCGGCCTATTGTCTCAAATTTCCAAGTCATGGTTAAAGGCAATACAGACATTTTTCGATTCTGTGAAGAATCTCATTGCCTCAAAGCCTCCTTCACGACCTACGCCGGATTGCTTCACGCCACCAAAAGGCGTCCGAAGATCACGCAACATCCAGCAGTTCACCCAGACGATGCCTGCCTGAATATGCTGCGACATGCGTTGTGCCCGGCTAAGGTTCTCTGTCCAGAGCGTACAGGAAAGTCCGTATTGTGTACTATTGGCCATCATGAGCACCTCCGCCTCATCTTTGAATGGCATGATGGTGACTACAGGGCCAAATATTTCCTCCTGATTGGTGCGGCAATCATGGCTTAAACCTTCTATTACTGTTGGCTCAAAAAACAGGCCATCGGCGCACCGGCCTGTGATTTCTGGCTTCTTGCCTCCACACAATATCGTGCCGCCTTCCTCTTTCGCTAACTCCACATAACTGGCGACTTTTTCCAGGTGGGGCCTTGAAACCAAAGCACCAATTTTGGTGTCCTTGTCATTAGGGTCGCCTATTTTAAGTTGCTTTATTTTTTTTACAAAATCGTCCCGAAAACGCTCATAGATACTTTCCTCTACAAAAATGCGTGATCCGCAAAGGCAAATCTGCCCTTGATTCGCGAAGGATGATCGTGCAGTTGTGCTCAGCAGTTTATCATAATAAAAAAAAAAAAAAATGATATTCGGATTTTTTCCTCCAAGCTCAAGCGAAACCTTTTTGAACATCGGCGTAGCCACGCGTGCGATATGCTCTCCCACACGGGTGGAGCCGGTAAAGGTGATGGCCTTGATGGCTG
>JBGCFB010000039.1:0-5449 GCA_045106685.1 Bacteroidia bacterium
CTTGAGGCTTAGAATATTACCGTTAGCATCGTAGGTATAGCTGGTTTTGTAATCTTCTATAGGTCCGCCAAGCACATTCCAGGTGTCTGTGGAAATACCTTGCGACACCACTTGCATTTCGCGGATGCGCTGAAGCTGATCGTATTTATAGGCATTGAGTTGAGACCTTGGACTCTGCGTTGCATTAACAGGATCAAGATCGGCCAGCGTCGTCGCCATACGGCTGATATTACCATTGAATAGATCGCGTGCTGGAGTCGCTGCAAGGCCTGCATCCCAGACCTGACCAGCAAGGAAGCTACTACTTCCTATGGCCGCATAATCGCCACTGAAATAGTGGAGAGAGAAACCAAAAGCATCTTTTGCAAACCCTGGATGCGCTATACCGCCATCTTGACCCTGGTCATATTCTGGCTTGAGCATATCACTATTTACGCCCTTGAGCCAACCCTGAATCGTATAGGCATAGTCTACTCCCTGCACGTCTTCTGCGCCTAAGGCCACGCGGGCAAGCGGCCCGTGGTCATAGTAGTTATAACTCGCATCAGCATCCCAGTGGACGCCATCGTGTGAAGTTTCTACGCTTTGGATGCGGTTATCGGCGTCGTAGTTATAGCGGTGATAAAACTGGTCGGGCTTATCTTCTTGATAGGCCACTTCGTTTACATTTCCGCTAATCAGATCATAATCATAGCGCAGGGTAAAATACTGCACTCCTAGTTCGGAAAGCGCGGCCAGCTCCTGCACCATAAAGTCTACATTCCCATGAATATCATAGGTGTAGTAGGTGGCGTGTTCCAGTTCATCTTTTTCATTAAAATACTCGACGTAGGATACCCGGTTGCGCAGATTCTGCTGCTCCTGTTCGGGGAACTGAGACTGGATATCGGGATTGCTACTCGGCTCATCGAAAGTACTGCGCACGCGATAGCGATAGCCGCTGGAATTTTGGTGAAAGGCCAGAACGTCTTGTGCGCTTACCGTATGCTCGATATTATTAGGAGCAAAGGCGGCATTCGTCAGTTCGCCTCCTTCTACCGTGCGGCCAAGGCCGTCATAGAAGACATAGCTATAGTGATCTTCTGCTTTTTGCTTGGCATTGCGGGAAAGGACCACGCGCCCAAGGGCGTCGTACCACATCTCGGCTTCGCCGCCGTCGGGCGTGGAGTTCCACACCAGTTGGCCGAGTGAGTTGTATTCGTATAAAGTATTGAGACGGTGTTGGGGAACGACGCTCAAGCTGTTCGTTTCTCGGGACTGTTTCACCTGCGCCAAGAAGGTATCAAAGCCAGGCTCGTTTGGCTTTTTGTCATCTACGCCTTCAGGAGGCACAGTACGCACGAGCGAGCCTGCTTGATCGTAGTAATACAAGGTAAAGTGATGCTCAAACAGCTCGTAGTCCATTTCCATGGTCTCACTGGCGTTGCGCAAGCAGTTGAGATCATAATCATTCAGGAAATCCGTCCGTAATTCATCGCGATAGCGGTTATACCTGACGATCGCGTCATGAATGGCAAGGCCCTCCAGGGTATTCCTACAGTGCACTGGATCGGGAAGTCCCATAGGGATAAACGATTTATTACAAAGTGGGAGTGTCGGACATGGTCCAATACAGGAATTATTTCCTGTGATGGTGACTTGCATATTTCCGTTCGTGTAGCTGTATTGCGCTTTGGTACGAAAATTATCCCCTACCGGCAGCGCCTGATTCATTCCTGTAAGCGAAGCGAATGATCCTCCCGGAATACCCGCAGGCATATGCAACATCGTCGTACAGCGCTGACCGCAACCATCATCGGTGATGAGGCGCATGCGCTCTGGACAGGCCGTTATATAATCGTTTTTATCACTACCAATCGATACAGAAGTGCTCTGTAATGTAGGTGTGAGTGTTGTCTGATTATCTGGATAAACATCGGTAGCCAGTGTCTTGGTGTTTATCACCACGTCAATCGGCACCCAGTTACAGGCAGCCCCAAAGTCGCTATGGCGATTACCTACAATCGTACGATCTGTAAGGTGCACGCGATGCCCATTGGTGAAGCTATGGATAAGGTGGCTTTCGTGTGAAGCCGTTTTCATATAGGCATCAACCTTCTGGCCATTTTGATCCAACTGCAAATGGAATGCAACCCGGTTATAGGTTCCTCCTGTTGCAACACCAGCGATATTGACCCCTCCGTTTTCGCTGATCGTGAGGCTGGCGTTATTGACATTAAGTCCCCAGGAACCCCATGCTAGCTGATAATCGTAGCTCCATTCGATATTTCCTCTTAAATCAGTTTGGAATACACGAAGGTTTCGGTCGAAGTCGGTCGAATCGCTGACCATCATCACGAGCTTACTATTTGAGGTGCGAACCATACTGTATTGGGTGGCAGCACAATAGGCCTCAAAGTCCGTAAATTTCTTATCCCGGATCGTTGTTAGACCTGATCCCCCGATACTCACCTCACTCCAGGTGAGGGCATTGTGGTCTTCAGCCATCGAGAGAATAAAGGCACGTCCTCCGACGCTTTTAGCAACATGACGCAGGTGTCCGTCGGGAGTACCCATGCTATACTGCACACCACCCAGATCCTCACGATGGGTAGCATTAATCAGGTTTCCAGTGTATGCGTTGAGCATCATAAATGAGGCCTCATAACGCTCTACTGTTTCGACAGCAAATCCAATAAACCAGGCGCCACGTTCGGCATTTGCTCCCAAAATATACGCGGGTTCAGTACCCGTATCGATGAGTTTATTCCATTTATACGTTCCATTGGAAGCTTTAAACTCTACCACCATGGTTCGTGAATTCCCGTTATAGTCAACAATACCAAGCGCCAAGTAGCGCCCTTCGGCTTTGTTATAATGCAACTGCATGGACTTCGCCCTCCAGGTTACGCCTGTCAGTCCGACGCTCGTCGTCCAACTCCAGCGACCATCGAGGTTTTGCTCACCCAGCATCAAGTCGCCGGTAGTCGTCAGGCCAAGCGCGACATATTGGTCATTATCCAGGGCGCGTATGTCGACGATTTCACCGTCAAATTCGCGCGAATAGGTAATCGCCGTTTCGACGTTTATTGTGCCTGAGCAACCAGCTCCAGGCTGATATAAGATCGGATCAAAGAATTCGGGATACTCCGTTTGATCAAAGAACATGCTATAAGACGTCAGCTCTGACTGGGAAGCCAAAGCATCCAACCAGTTGGCAAATGCATCAATTTGAAGCGGGCGATCACAAGGGTTAGCATCATGCCAGGCCGTGCAGTCGTCCTTAAATTTTTCGTAGTCCCAGGGGGTAAGGTTGAAGCCTATTTCCTGGTTAATTTTATTCGCTAATAAAAAGAGTCCTTCCGGACTTGCTGCTAGTGTTGGATATTTCTCATAGAGTCCAAAAATCGTTTGGCAATCCACACAGTGCGAACATGCCATTCCCTCTGGAATGGGCTTTTTCAGAGCCACAAGAAAGTCAAGTGATGGTTGTTTCCAGGCTGCTGGCATGGACCAGTTTGCGCTCTGCCCATGCGTCGCAGCGAATGCTTTTTCGCAATCACACTTCAAGCTGTTATAATCAGGGTGTTCACCATGATTATGGGCAAAAAGCTCGTATGAATTTGTGACGCCATTTGGAAGGGAAATATTGGCTTGCTGAGCGAAAAAGTCAGACTCATTTTCCAAAATCATATCACAAGCGCAGGTATCCAAAATAGGGAAGGTAGATCCAGCACTCGATAGACTGTGACCCTCGGGTGGAGGCGAATTGATCAGCAGGCAGTTACAGTCGGGATTGAAGTCTACCGTATTGGGGTCGTTATCAATAGCATTGGGATTATTCGTAATACTCAACCTTTTCTCCATCACATCACAAAAGGATGTGTACCCATTGGGACTAGCTCCACTTATAAGGCTGCTCACACCGATTGGGTTATCGGGTCCGCAACCTGTTTTACAGACTTCGATAAAGCCTGCCAATACCGCGGTCTTCTGAGCAGGCGTAAGCTGACATCCAACAAGCTTACCATACCAATAGTCAGCCATGGACTCGCACTGGGTCTGGCAGCGCTCCTCGAAGCCTTGGTTTACATCCTGACTAGTCTGATTCCATAAATCCTGCGGGTCATCATCTAAGTCCAGCCCGAGGTTATCTTGAAATGTTACCCGATAAAGCGAGAACGCAGGATCATCTGGTTCAGCAAGCTGCGACTCATGCATATTTGCACAATCAGAATTGCTGCGGGCTCGCTCTGTTACTTTGATCTTAGAGGCGAGGAACAATTGTCGTAACATACGCCACTCCTGGTCACGGGTACAATCATCAGAGAAAAGCGGATGCTCATTAGCGCATAGTCCCGCAATATCCCTCAGGGATTGGTTATCTGTAATAAGATCAACATGACACATGTGCACCATAAGGGGCACCAAATCAATATAACTTATCCCTGACCCGCTGACATTTACAAGGTCAGTTGCAAGGTCAGCAAACAATTGCGAACCAGGCACAAAATTCGGATCAGTGACCGATAAGGTTGAAGCTAAGAACGGGTAATTGTACGTGCCATTACTGTGCGAAATTATTAAACCTTCAGCCACAGCATCATCATAGGTCTGGATACTTTTAAGCCAGGCATCATACTCATTACTTCCACGAAACTGCTCACAATATGTAAGTTCGCAAAACTCTGGATGGTAAGGAAGAAGCTCCTCTGCCCATGCAGGCTCCCAATCAGCGACTAAATCTGCAAGCGTATAATTGGGGTCAGCAGTAGGTAGATTCACCTTAACATCTGGATGCCAATATGATAAGGGGTCGTTTCCGAGATTCGCATATGGCTCAGGACTAGGGCTAAGCCCAAGAAAAGCATTTGTCTGGGGATCTGCATTCAAAACCGAATACGGGTCTGTTGCAGTTACCGCACCTGTAGCATCGTCTATTTCATATTGAGCATACTGGCCTCCTGGACTGAGGTCGCGCAGCATCAAGCGGCGCATCATCGTACAGTGGTCCATATCTTCACACTCGGCGCGGCATGCTGCCAGCTCTGCAGGAGTTGCATCAGGGCCAAGCTCTTCCAGGCAATACACATCACAATAATCTTTGTCACAACCGCTATAGTCTACCTGGGCAAGCGCATCTGTGATAAAATCTTCAAGTGGAATGGCGCAGTTTTCCAGATATAAATCAGCATAGGTCTGGCGTGCTTCTTCATTGACGCAGAGGCTTCGTGTAATGGTGTACTGACCAGCTTCAAGTATCAATACCTGATCAGGCATTTCGTAGACCACCTCTTCATTACACGTATAATCCAAGCCCGCAAGCGAGCCAAGCGTGCGCGTATTTTCATATATAACCGTTCCACAATCAGCTTTGACAATACTGATTTCCAAATCATATACACAGTCAAAACAAACATTATCACAAGCCTCAACATCAGCTCCGGTAAGTTCATAACGAAAGGTATAT
>JBGCFB010000390.1:0-28948 GCA_045106685.1 Bacteroidia bacterium
CTAATCAACTACCCTTTCCGGATCGCAATAACCGGATCCATACGTGAAGCAATTGAAGCTGGGATTATACCCGCAAGCACACCTGTACCTATAGACAAATACACGCAGAGCAATAGCTCAAACTGGCCGATAATAACACTAAACGGCAGCTCATTTGAATCAATAAGGTTTTGAATCCAGGTAGTGAATCCAATAACCAGCAATAGGCCAAAAAGCCCACCAGCAATACAAATCAGGATTGATTCCGTCAGAAACTGAAAAAGAATGAAGCTGTTTTTAGCCCCAAGTGCTTTCTGAATCCCTATTTCCTTAGTCCGCTCTTTGACTGAAATATACATGATGAGCGCAATACTAAACAGGCCAATAATAAGACTGAACACCGTCATAACCAGGCCAGAAGCATTCATTACGCCAAAAAAGCCACCAAAAGCTTTCATCAGCATTTCCTGCTTATTGATAGAAAAATTATCTTCTACTTGCGGTTTTAAGCCTCGCTCAGCACGAATAAGGCCCTTTATTTCATTTTCTACATAAGGCAACTCTTCATAGCTATTCGCCTTAATAGTAATCACTTTTCCTAAACGCCTACTATCAATATTATAAATTTTATCTGCGGCTTTATAAGGAATATATACACTACCGTCTTCTCCGGGACCTCCGAAGGAAACTCCTCGCTTGGCCATCACTCCTGCTACTGTAAAGCGTTTTCCAGCAATCCGCACCTGCTTTCCAACAGCAAGCTTATCATCAAAAAGTGTTTTCCAAATATCATATCCCAACAAACACACATACCTTCCTTTTTGAAACTCAAGGGAAGTAAAATGTCTACCTTCTCGCAAATCAACCTCTTTGACAAAAGGCATATCAGCAGTCGTCCCTACTATCGCAACGTAACTCGCGCTAATACCTTTATATTTTACACTTTGCCCTCCTACAGACACATCAAATACCACTCCGGTAACATTGTCCAAATCCTTCTCAAGTCGTGCATAATCCCTGTAGGAAACCTGAGGGCGCGTTTTCATCAAGTACCGATAATTTGCATTAGGATCGGCCCAAGGGAGATTGTGGACAAATACTGTCGTATTCCCAAGCGCAGAAAGGTTGGAAGTAAGCGATGTTTCCAGTGATGAAACCAGGCTTAAAACTGTCGTGGTAAGAAATATCCCAATCGCAACCCCCAACATGGTAAGGAAGGAGCGAAGTCGGTTAGAAAATATAGCCTTTAATGCTATGCTGATACCTTCTGTAAAAAATGAAATAATACTCATTTCAAGTTTGAAGAGATGATGTAAATTTGCCTATATGTCGTATCGCATGTTCCGTTTATTACTCCTTCTTGTGGCTTTTTGGGTTTTGGTACCAAAACTACCAGCACAAACATGGAATATGGACATTCGCTATTCTGTAGAGGGGAATCCAAGGGTAGAAATTTGGATCAAAAAGCCTGCGGGTACAAATCCTCATCGCATTGCTATTCAGCTCAACCACGCAAGCAGACCACTTGTTTATAAAAACGATATAATCCTTGAAGACACCGCAAGATCGGTTATGATATGGGCGATCTCCCTCCCAGCGGGAGTCTATACAGCGAAAGCAGATTTGCTCACATCACCTTTTTCAAGTTGGGAAAAATCATTTAGCATTCCTGAAGTCTCAACCTTACAGGCTTCAAGTTTGGTACTCAGCTCCTCCCCCATTCTCGATCCCAATAAAACCGATGGCTTTGCCAGTTTTTCCACGCAAACCGCCACACTCCATTACTTCCTCCAATATCGTAGCCTCAGCCTCAAAAGCCTTTCTGTAAGAGCTATTTTATACCGAAAAGAACGCAGTAGTGAAGGGGAAACGTTTACTTCTTTGGAACAAAAAGCGACCATTTTATCCTTTCAAAAAAAGCTTGCGACCTTCAGTGGTAAATTTGAGCTTGACAGCCTTGAGGCAGGAACCTATCTCATCGAAATGCTTGCTTATGAGGATGACAAACTCGTCTCATCACTGGAGCGAAACAGAACCTTTACGGTAGCATGGAGTGGTATGAGTACCTTGCTTGAAAAGCCTGAAGAGACGATCCTCCGCATGTCTCACATCACTGATAATCAATGGGTTAACGATCATATTTTACTTTCTAAAAAGGCCCAACAAGATGCAATCCTGCAGTTTTGGGAAGGACACAATCCTGATGAACCCCGCTTGGCGATGGCACGGTATTTCCGACGGATAGAGCAGGCTGAAGCGCGCTTTACATCTTGGGAAAATGATCAAGCCAGGATTTACACCTTATTTGGGGAAGCAGATGTAAAGACTTTTCAGGAAGGAAATACCTCATTCCAACGCTGGCATTACAAGGATCAGGGATTGGTTTTTTTGTTCCGAAAAAAAAATGAAACTTTTGTACTGATTAATTAGTGGATTTCTGGCAAAAAGATATTACCTACCTGAAAAAGGTTGGCCCCCAAAGGGCCAAGGCCCTGCAACAAGAGTTGGGCATCTATACCTATGGCGAATTGCTCCATTACTATCCGCGTAAATATGTCGATAGGAGTCTGGTGAGCCCTGTAGGGACCTTACCTGGCGATGGCAGTTTTGCGACTTTGGTAGGTAAGATTGTTAAAAAAGATGTCGCCAAAACCCAGAAAGGTAGAGGTCGCCTGAGTGCACGCTTTACAGATGGAACTGGCTTTATAGAATTGACCTGGTTTCGCGGTATAAAATGGATGGACACCAAAATCAAAAAAGGCGCTGAAGTGGCCATTTTTGGAAAAGTGGATCAATACAATGGCAAGCTTCAAATGGTGCATCCTGAGCTTGACTTTTTGCAAGGCGATGGAGAAGCTGCAAACACACTTGCGATTGTACCTTTTTATCCTTCTGGTGAAAAACTGCAACGCGTAGGGCTGGATGCACGTGGATTTCGGGCGATTTTCAGGCACTTATTGGAAGAAGGCGGCAATCTTCTGCACGAGTTTTTGCCCGCCGAAATCATGCGCAAGAACAAGCTTATTCCGCGTGACCAAGCGATTCGGGCAATCCACTTTCCGCCCAGTTTTGGGCAGCTCCAGCAAGCGCGCCGCCGCCTCAAGTTTGACGAATTATTTCTGTTTCAGATGCTGCTCGCGCGCAAGCGAGGCGCGGCGAAAGCAAGTCATCAGGCCTCCCCTTTTCCTAACGTAGGCGATTATTTCAACGATTTTTATAATAATCACCTTCCCTTCAGTCTCACCAATGCGCAGAAACGCGTCATCAAAGAAACGCGTCGTGACCTTGCCCAATCCGCGCAGATGAATCGCCTTATTCAGGGCGATGTAGGAAGTGGAAAAACCATGGTTGCTTTTCTTACCATGCTGATCGCCAAAGACAATGGCTTTCAGTCTGCACTGATGGCGCCCACGGAAATTCTCGCGGACCAGCACTATCGCAAGCTTGGCGTATATGCTGAGAAACTGGGGCTTAAAATTGCCCTTCTGGTCGGTGGCCAGCGAGCGAAAGAACGGAGAGAAGTACTCGAAATGATCGCTTCGGGCGAAGCCAGCATTGTGGTGGGCACACATGCTTTGATCGAAGATAAAGTCGTGTTCAAGCGTCTGGGTTTGACCGTAGTCGATGAGCAACACAAATTTGGCGTGATGCAACGGGCAAAACTTTGGAATAAAGCTCAGCCCTATCCTCACAATATGCTGATGACGGCGACGCCGATTCCACGCACCCTCGCCATGACACTCTATGGCGATGTGGATGTGAGTGTGATCAATGAACTTCCACCCGGCAGGAAGCCGATCACAACAGCCTGGCGAGGCGAGTCAAAGCGCCTCGAAGTCTTTGGCTTTATTCGCAGTGAACTCGAAAAAGGAAAGCAGGCTTACGTCGTATATCCACTTGTGGAAGAAAGCGAAAAGCTCGA
The DNA here is from genome assembly GCA_045106685.1 of Bacteroidia bacterium. Taxonomy (GTDB): domain Bacteria; phylum Bacteroidota; class Bacteroidia; order J057; family J057; genus JAUIGE01. Next base: position 3,902 of record JBGCFB010000390.1, read on the forward strand.
TCTCCTCGCTGCCACAGAAGGGCAAGAATTGTTACAACGAGCTTTCCCCAACTTCAAAGTAGGACTTGTACACGGCAAGATGAAGTCAGAGGATAAGGATATTGAGATGAAGCTTTTTTTAGATAAAAAAGCCGATATCCTTGTTTCTACAACTGTGATCGAAGTTGGCGTGGATGTTCCCAATGCGACGATCATTATGATTGAAAATGCGGAGCGATTTGGGCTGAGTCAGTTGCACCAATTGCGTGGTCGCGTGGGCCGAAATGCGGATCAGAGTTACTGTATACTCATGAGTGGCCCTAAGGTGAGCAAAGAGGGCAAAGCGCGCTTACAGGCGATGGTCGATACGACCGACGGTTTTAAGATTTCAGAATTTGACCTGAAGCTTCGTGGTCCGGGCGACTTTCTGGGCACGCGCCAGAGCGGCCTCCCCGAGTTCCAACTCGCCAATATTGCCGAAGATCAGGACATTCTGGCCGATGCACGTGAAGCCGCTTTTAGCCTCCACGACCAGGACCCGAATCTCAGCCTGCCGCAGCATCAGCAGCTTCGTGCGGCTTTTGCGATCTACTCAAAGAAGTATGGTAAGTTGGGGACGATTGCTTAGGGACGTGGGATCATTATTCATTCGATCATTAGTCATGAATAATGATTCGCATGACTAATGATAAACGTGAAGAAGGCTAGCTGCATCATATTGGCGACTACGATAGCGAGGGTCTCTATTCCAGAACTGTGCGGGATTTATGCTTCCTTCGTATTCGTTGCTGTAGACATAGGCCCTTTTGAGTTTCCCTTTATCATTTACCAAATAGACCTTCAAGGCCACTCGAAGCTGTGTTTGAAATGAGCCTTCGTAACGAGGAGCGACAAAGTTTAAGTACTGTTGTGTGGGAAGTTCGTGTTTGTAAAAGTGCTTAAAACAGCTTCTAGGTGTAGGAAGTTGTTCTATAAAATTCCATTCCCCATTTTTATCTTTTGCCTGAATAAGCATCTCTATTCGCCCCTCGTAATTAGAGATATAGCCAATGGAATCCATTGTATTAGCTATCACAATTTCCAATCCATCAAAACTGCCCTGATATGGCAATGCTGACACCTGTGTATCTATGCGAATCGAAATGGCGTTTAGGGGAAATATATCGGGGTGCAGTTTGCTGTTTTCTTCTAACTTCGAAAGTGGTGAAGCTTGCTGTTCAGGTTCTTTAGGATAGCCTATCCAGAATCCGTCTTTACGCATAAAGTCAATATTGAATGGATACTTCGGAAAATGGCATTCTTTTACATTCGGTCCACGCCAAACAATATCTCCATTAGTATTGATATAACACAGCCGGTCCTGGATCATACAGCGCAACAATCCACCCTGAAAGCCTGCCTTATCTATTGCTTGCATAAGTGTATCAGTTAACACCTTTCCATGCTTATTTATTATTCCTTTTTTCTCACGCCAGGACGAATATGAAAAACTAAAAAGCCCTTCTCCGCAGCGTGAAATATTATCGAATATAGGAGGAATAAGGTATTCCCCTTCTGTGTCTATCAGGCCATCCTTACTATCTTTTCGGATAAGTAGCGTACCGTCTTCATAAGAATCTTCGCTGTACTTTATTGAATCGTTTGGCAGCAACAAATTTCCTGCACGGTCAAGAATATATGTGCCGCCATATCCAAATCGTTCCCCGGATTTTAAGACAGCCCGTTCGTCACGATAGATTGCATATTTAGGCTCATAATGATCAATATGCGGCATTAAAGCTTTTCGAATAGAAAGTTTATTGGGTCTCATATCGACGACATATCGCGTATAGTAGCTACTATCCAGGTCATCTGGAATGCTATCATTCCAGTTCCAATTATAGCCTGGCTTTTCGATTGCGAGGACTTTTTCTAACCTATCAATGATGGCAATTTTATTGGAATAATCATGTTTTCCCTTTTTATAATTTTTGGAAAATTTCACGAGAAAAAGCCCCCCTTCATAATGGCCCACTTCTTCATAAGGGCCAGACTTGAGCACAACCTTTCCAGTAGAATCAAATACCGTAATCTGTGGACGTCGAATGATATCATATTTATAGGAATCATCATCCTCAAAACCCCAGTTATCTGAAACGGTTAAGGTATCCTCAGGAATTATCAGAATAGAATCAATCGCCACCAAGGCTCGTCTTTTGACCATTCCTCCTCCAAGTGGCCTGGTCCTTCTCCTTCCAAACTTACAAATGAGCTTTCCTTTATTATTTAAAAATGCTCGTTCCTGCCCTTCACGCATAAAGGCAACTCCATCTTTAAAGGAGCCACAGCTAGTGCCCGGACAATCAAACATATACCGCCCACGCCGATCAATGTAAAAGCTTTTTTCATCCAAAGTCACCAAAGCCAAGCCCTCCGAAAACGGCCGGGCATAGTCGTATTGCGGCTTGATGACCATTGCTCCGGCGGTGTTGATATAGCCGTAACCATCGGCGGTACGGACGGCCGCTACGCCTTCCTGAAAGTCTTTAGCAGCATAAAACTGAGGCTGGATAATCGTATTGCCTTGCTGATTGATATAGCCGAAATAGCCTCCCTCAAAGATGGGAAAAAGGATGGGTTCCTGAGCGTGTGCGACGGTAGAGAACAACACTAAAATCGCTACCAAAAACCTTGAAAAGTATTTTTTAGTCATAATATGGATCCATTATACCGCTAGGTGTATAGCTGCGTTGGCGCCAAAACTGAGCGGGGTTTATGCTGGCTTCATATTCGTTACTGTACAGAATTGCGGAATCCTGGTTGTCCTTCTGATAGCTGAGCTTTATCCTCAGCTTTGTTTTTATCGCTCCTTCGTATAAAGGCGTTTTAAACTTCCAGTACTGATTGGGTCCCAATGTCAAGGTATGATAACTGTTGCCGCACCAACTGCTGGGAAGGTATTCGATATCACGCCATTCGCCTGTCTGGTCGAGAGCCTGGACGAGCATCTCCAAGCGACTATCAGATGCTTCAAATTCTATCTTGGATTTTGTTCGGTTTGCGATATATACCGTCGCTGCACGATAGTTATCTAAGCCTACGGCTTCTTCTGGCCTTACCTCCAATGCTAATTTATCTTCTGGTAGATTCAGCGATCTGGTAATCTTTCGAGCGCCATTGTCTGACCCGCCAAAACCACCTGCATCATCGGGGTGAGGCTTTGAGCTTGCATAGAAATATCCACGCATTTTAAAACAGATATTAAGTGGAAAAAGCCCGTTTTGCTCTTCTGATAATTCCCTTTTCCAAACAACCTCCCCTTTTGTATTAAAATAGACCAACCGATCGCTCAGGTATGCACTCAGTAGCCCATCAACAAAGCCATCGGCATTGAAAGTTTCCATCACAGGCTCGATGAGGGTTTCTCCTGAGCGCAGTTTCACACCATACGCTCTGCCACCATTTCTTTTACTAAAAAAAACAAAATCATCCTGGATCAAAGCAATTTCCTTCGGCTCTACACCTGCCACTGTTTTAGTGCTCATCCCTTTTCGAATCAGCCCTTTTTTATCAGCAGGTTCAAAATCCTCCTCTTCTGGTCTGGCAGGCTTCATCTTCAATACTTCGCCTTTTTTATTGATAAAAACTGGCTCTGAATTAATGAATACGCGGGCCCTTCCATGTATGAAAGGTTCGGCATAGTCGAAGCGTGCTGGAATGACAAACTCGTTGCTTGGATTGATATAACCGAAAAGGCCGTCTTTACGCACTGCTGCAAGGCCATGTGAGAAGCCAGTCGCGTCTTTATAAACAGGCTCTATGACAACCTCGCCTTTATTATTAATATATCCCCAATGGTCATTTTCTATGATTAGGAATAGGTGGGCATTTTTTTTCTGTAAAAAAGCAAAACTGAGGAGGGAAATAAGCGAAATCAATACCAGTGGAAGAGCTTTTACATTTTTCATATCCTGATGTTTTTCTCCCTAACGAAAATTGCCAATAATGTTACGGTTCTGTTTTGGATCTTCATTGTATTTCATCAAAAAACACTTTTCTCAAGGACTAATGAAATCCTGTCCCTATCTTTACATACGGTTTTAAAAAATCGTAATTCATGTCAGCTCCGACCAAGTATATTTTTGTTACAGGCGGCGTAACCTCTTCCCTCGGAAAAGGTATTCTCGCAGCCTCCCTCGCCAAACTTCTTCAGCTACGCGGCTACAGCGTCACCATCCAAAAGCTGGACCCTTATCTTAACGTCGATCCCGGCACGCTCAATCCATATGAGCATGGCGAGTGTTTCGTTACCGATGACGGTGCAGAAACGGACCTTGACCTCGGGCATTATGAGCGTTTTCTCAATGTTCCGACTTCGCAAGCAAACAACGTAACTACCGGACGCATCTATCTGGATGTGATCCAACGGGAACGCAAGGGCGACTATCAGGGAAAAACCGTGCAGGTTATCCCGCATATCACCAATGAAATCAAGGGCTGTTTTACCAAGCTCAGTGAGAACAACAAATACGATGTTGTGATCTCTGAAATCGGTGGCACTGTGGGTGATATCGAGTCTTATCCATATCTGGAAGCCTTGCGCCAGTTTCGTTATGATTATGGCGAGTCCCATTGTCTGGTTATCCACCTTACACTGGTTCCGTATCTGGAGGCAGCAGGTGAACTCAAAACCAAGCCTACTCAGCACTCGGTCAAGACCTTGCTTCAGGCAGGTATACAGCCCGATATTCTGGTATGTCGTACCGAGCATAAGCTTCCTCAGGAACTTCGCCACAAGATTGCCCGCTTCTGTAATGTAGCGAGTGAAGCTGTGATCGAGAACATCAATGCAGAGACTATTTATGAGGTTCCTTTCCTTGTTGCTAAGGAAAATCTCGATGTCGTTGTCATGCGAAAACTACGTATGTCGGCAGCGAAGGACCCTGACTTAACGCATTGGAGAAAATTTGTCAACGCGCTCAAAAATCCTACCGACGAAGTAACGATTGCCTTGGTAGGAAAATACGTGGAGTTGCATGACGCATATTTGTCTATTGCAGAGTCACTCAAAATCGCTGGACCTACGCACGATGTAACCGTGAAGGTAGAGTGGATTCACTCTGAGGACGTGACGCGCGAGAACGTAGACAGGCTTCTTGGGCAGGTTGATGGCGTGCTTATCGCGCCCGGTTTCGGCGAGCGAGGCATCGAGGGTAAACTGGTAGCGGCACGCTATGCGCGCGAGACGAAGCTTCCTTTCTTGGGCATTTGCCTTGGGATGCAGGTTGCGGTGATAGAGTTTGGGCGAAATGTGCTGGAATTGCCAGAAAGCCATAGTACAGAGTTTGATCCTGAAACAGAGCATCCGGTCATTTCGATGATGGAGGAGCAAAAGGAGATTACTCAACTGGGCGGCACCATGCGCCTTGGGGCATATGAGTGTCAGCTACGTCGAGGTTCAAAAGTCCAGCAAGCCTACGGAAAAATCAAAATTAAGGAACGCCACCGTCACCGTTTTGAATTCAATAATGCTTACAAAAAGCAGTACGAAAAAGCGGGAATGGTCCCTGTTGGTACAAACCCTGAAAGCGATCTAGTCGAAGTTGTAGAACTCAAGGATCATCCGTTTTTTGTTGGCACACAATTTCATCCGGAGTATAAAAGCACAGTAGAAAATCCTCATCCGCTTTTCACTGCTTTTGTAAAAGCAGCCTACGAGCATAAAGTTAATTAGCTGATTTGATGATGAATGATTAGCTGATTTGATAATTTGAGGATTAGCTAATAACAACTAGATTAATCTTAGATCATCACATTAGCTAATCATCAAATCAGCTAATCAATATGGGTTTTTTCGAATTTTTCAAACAGACGATCGACCTCCGCCAAGGCACGGATGTAAAAGGTACGATTGAGTCTATCGACAATAATATTGCTATCAAAGGTTCCAATGTTTGGATTCTGGCGGCAGCGGCGGTTATTGCTTCGATTGGACTGGATGTTGATTCGCAAGCGGTTATCATCGGTGCGATGCTTATCTCTCCACTTATGTCGCCGATTCTGGGCGTAGGCCTCAGTGTCGGAATAAACGACCGTGACATGCTCCGCCATTCAATGGAGAACCTTGCGGTTGCGGTGGGAGCAGCACTTGTGATGAGTACACTGTACTTTTTGATCTCGCCTTTTGGAGATGAAAACCCGCAGATCATGTCAAGAACAAGGCCGACCTTGCTCGATGTAGGCATTGCCTTTTTTGGTGGAGTAGCAGGTATTGTGGCAGGCTCACGAACTGAAAAGACCAATGCGATTCCAGGTGTGGCAATTGCGACGGCCTTGATGCCGCCGCTCTGTGTGGCAGGCTATGGCTTGGCAAAATTCAAATGGGACATCTTTTTTGGAGCTTCGTATCTGTTCTTCCTGAATGCAGCCTTTATTGCGCTATCGACCTATATGATCGTGCGTTTTCTCCGCTTCCCTTATCGTGAGTTTGTAGACAAAGCCGCACGTCAGCGCACCGCTCGGTGGATGGGTCTTTTTGTTATCCTGATCATATTGCCAAGCTGTTGGCTATTTTTTACAGTCCTCCGCGATCAGCGCAACAAGTCGAATATGAACGACTTTGTGGAGCGATATATCAGTGATAAAGAGCACTTTGTTATGAGCTCGACTTACGTTCCAGGTGAGCCAGATACGCTCAGAGTGGTCGTGAGTAGCAGCCGTAAAATAGACTCCACACGTACGGCTACAATATGCGACAGCCTTGCCCGGTTTAACCTTGAAGGTCGTTACCTTGACTTGCAGCAATTCGGAACCGACGATGTGCAAATCGCTGCCCAGCGCAGCCTACGAAGCGATCTCGACACTCGCGAAAACTTAACGCAGGCCTTGTCAATTAAGACACAGGTTCTGCGCGACCAGCAGCAGCAAATTGATTCGATAAAGTCTGAACTTGATTCAAGTAAGGCTTATGCGACTGCTCCCAGCAGGATCGATAAGGAACTTGCGCTACTTTATCCACAACTTGAGAAGCTTACTATTGGAGCGACCGAGGCTGATTCCAACGGTGTTTCAACGGTTATAGCACTCGTAAGCTGGCAAAAAGGCAAGCTCAGCTCACGATCACGATCGACCTATCAGGATCGAATAGCACAATGGCTTAAGCAGCGACTTGATGCTGATTCAGTATTAGTTTCAGCGCAATAAGCAAGGCTATTTCAATGTGATATAATCGATTTCCAACTTGAAATCCCCAGGGTTTTTATCCGCAAGAATAACGCCCATACGGTCAATACTTTGGAGAGACTCTTTGTCCAAGCCTTCGATTACTTTTCTGCCATAGATGTAGCCGTTAAAAGCAGCTATGGGTAAATCTATTTCGGTCCAGGTATCAGCCTCTGTTTTAAAGTTATATCTAAAATAAGGGCTTCGATATCCCGTCTGACGCTCCAGCATAAATCCGTATGTGCGACCATCGCCGCGCACGCGAATCTTTACCGTATCAAATTGGCTGAAATCATATTCTTGGACCGGACTCCTCATTGAAGAAAATCCTCCATTATTTTCCAATGAAATAGCTCCTGTAAACACCATACTTTCATCGTTATATGCAACCTGTCCCGAGGAGCGGCCTCCCATTACGCCGTCAAGGATAGTAAACCAACCTGCTCCAATCATCTCCTGCCCAAAATCCATTTTAAACTCAGCTACTCCAGTTCCAAGCATTGCTATACATATTAAGGTTAATCCAATTTTCATTAGGTTTTTGATTTTTATAGAGTCTTGAACTGACGTAAAAGAGTTTTTGTTAAAATAAATTATATCAAACATTTTTCTTTTCTGGGCTGGCAATTATTCCACTAGCAGGTACAGTTATGCATTTTTCCCTAAAAAAGTTACTGTCCAGGAGCCACCATCTGAAGAAAAATTCCGTTATTGCGTCAAATTTCAAACAACTAATTCTTCAGAACCCGCCTTGCGTATGAAAAAAATGCTACTTTTGACCGCTTAAAATTTGAACTTAAAGTAGCACAACATGAATAAGTTGTTTGTTAATCTCGTATGCTTCGGCGTACTTCTTCTTCCAATGGCCTCTTCCTTCGCACAAGGTGGCCGTGACCTCCAAACCAAGACAATTACCACCGCTGCACCTTTCTTGCAGGTAGGTCCTGATGCCCGTTATGGAGGCATGGGTGAAACAGGTGTCGCTATTGCTGATGATGCAAACGCAATCCACTGGAATCCAGCGGGTTTGCCGTTTATCGAAAACTCTAACGGTTTTGCATTGTCTTACTCTCCCTGGCTCCGTAATCTCGGTATTCCTGATATCAACTTAGCCTATCTGGCTGGGTATTGGAAAACAGGAGAAAATGGTGCCCTTGGTGCATCTTTCCGATATTTTTCACTTGGTACCATTGAATTCACTGACTTCGATGCCCAAAACATCGGATCGGACCGCCCTAATGAACTAGCCCTTGACCTCTCTTACGGACTAAAAGTTACACCAAAGTTTAGCGCAGCGGTAGCCCTCCGCTATTTCTACAGCCGACTTGCTTCGGATGTAAGTACTGCTCCAGACTTGAAGCCGATCAACTCGATTGCAGGTGATATTGCATTCTTATACCGTACAGACTTCACCATGCGTAGCGCTGGTGCTGACATGCCTGTTACTTTCAGCGCAGGTATGAACATCTCCAACATTGGGCCTAAAGTATCATATACTTCGTCCTCTGCTGCAACTGACTTTATTCCTGGCCAGCTTCGTATTGGTTATGCATTCAAGTTTCAGTTAGACGAGTACAATAGCCTTACTGTCGCAAATGACTTCACCAAGCTATTGGTACCTTCTCCAAATGCAGAAAACCCGAATCAAGCAGATATTCCTTTGCTCTCAGGTATCTTCGGTAGCTTCTCGGATGCTCCTGGAGGATTCAGCGAGGAGATCACAGAGATCAACACAGCAATCGGTCTTGAGTACTGGTACCGTGAAGTATTCTCAGCGCGACTAGGCTATTTTTACGAAGACCCAAACAAAGGAAATCGTAAGTTTATCACACTCGGTGCTGGTCTGAAGTACAATGTACTTGGTATCAACTTCTCTTACCTTGCTCCTCTTGAGCAAAACCACCCACTTGCAAACACGTTGCGCCTAACCGTAACATTTGACTTTGATTCAGGTGGTAATGAGTAAGACTGATGAGCTAATTAGCTGAATTGATGATTAGCTGATTTAGAGTTAGAAAAATAATCTAGCGATGAGCAATGCATGAATGTGCATTGCTCATCGCTTTTTGTTTGAGGAATATTACATTTGCCCTCACAAATAAAAAGCTGTGAAACTATCCGACTTTCATTATGACTTGCCGCAATCCCGGATTGCCAGCCATCCTCTTGCTATACGTGATGAAGCCAAGCTTCTTCATTACCAACATGGCACGATAAACCATCACCAATTTCGTGATGCAGGCAGCCTGCTTCCAGCAAAAAGTCTTGTCGTTTTTAACAATACCAAAGTTATTCCAGCACGCCTCTTTTTATATCGGACGACAGGAGCCAGAATAGAATTGCTATTGCTCCATCCTGTTTTGCCCGTGGAAGTGCATAGCGCGATGGAATCTTCTGACCCGGTACAATGGCAATGCATGATCGGGAATAAGAAGAAATGGAAGGACGGAGAAATTATTCGCAGTGAAAAAATGGAAAATGGCGTCAGGCTGGAAGCTTCCATGATTAACCGTGAAGACAATACGGTAGAGCTGCGCTGGGATACAGAAGATGACTTTGCAACGATCATTGAGTTATCAGGAAAACTACCCTTGCCTCCCTATCTCAATCGTGATGTAGAGGAGGACGATTATGAGCGGTACCAAACAGTGTATGCACGCGCCAAAGGCGCTGTAGCCGCCCCTACTGCCGGCCTCCATTTCACCGAACGCGTATTTGCAGACCTGGAAGAACGCAACATCGGCAAAGAGTATGTCACCCTACATGTAGGCGCAGGAACCTTCCAGCCGGTCAAGACCGACGACCCGCGCCAGCATGATATGCATGTGGAGCAAATCCGCTTAAGCCGCCAGAATATTGAAAGGCTTATCGCTCATCAAGGAAATGTAATTGCTGTGGGCACCACGTCCATGCGCGTGCTGGAGAGCATGTATTGGTTTGGGGTGGAAGCATTTAAAAACAAAGAATTGCCCAAAGACCATCTCTTTTCACTCAACCAGCACCTTCCATATCAAATACCTGCTCAGGAGCAGCCTGATGTAGCTGATGCGCTAAAGGCCTTGCTAGCGCATTTTGATCGTCACGAGCTTGATTATGCAGCTGCTGAAACAGGCATTTACATCCTTCCTGGCTACTCATTTAAGCTGGTAGACGGGATATTTACAAATTTCCACCTACCAGATACAACGCTTATGATGCTCGTTGCGGCGTTTGTAGGAGACGATTGGAAGACCATTTATCAAGAAGCCTTGGATGGAGATTATCGCTTCCTGAGTTATGGAGATAGTAGCCTGTTAATGAGAAGTGTCGGCTAATCCACATAGTGTGATAAACTTCTGATACGATCGTCTTAATTCTACCGTATATTTGTCCAACGCTAACCAATAAATTCCAAAACCACGTGAGCGAATTAATTAAACACGAATGCGGGATAGGTCTTATCCGTTTGTTTAAACCACTTTCTTATTACGAGGAAAAATACGGTTCATCTCTTTGGGGGCTGAACAAAATGTACCTCCTCATGGAGAAGCAGCGTAACCGTGGTCAGGACGGAGCTGGTATTGCAGCTGTCAAGATCGGCGCGAAGCCCGGCCAGCCATTTATGACGCGTCGCAGATCGGTAGCAAAAGAGCCCTGGGTTGATATTTTTGACAAATTAGACAAAGACCTCACCCAGCTCAAGCATGACTACCCTGCTGATAAGCAAGATGCAGACTGGCACCACAAACGCTTCCCTTTTGCAGCTGAAGTGCTCATGGGCCACCTGCGATATGGCACTCACGGTGCGTACGGAATCCAGGCTTGCCACCCTGTAACGCGCACATCCAACTGGCGCAATAACAACCTCACTATGGCAGGTAATTTCAACCTGACTGGTGTTAATGATCAGTTCAAAGACCTTGTCAATATAGGTCAGCACCCTCGTGCGCTGACTGATACTGAGATTGTGCTGGAAAAAGTAGGTTGGCGTCTTGATAAGCAAATCAGAAAACTGAATGATGCAGCTAAAAAGAAGAAGCTTCAAAAAGCAGATCGTGCACGCATCATCAGCGAAGAGCTAGACCTCGTCAAAGTGGTTCGTAGCGCTGCCCAGAACTGGGATGGCGGCTATGTAATGGGAGGCATTATCGGAAGTGGGGATTGCTTTATTGCCCGCGATCCATTCTCGATTCGTCCATGCTACTATTTCTATAATGATGAATTTATGGTTGCGGCCTCAGAACGCGCGGCCATGGTGACGATTTTCGGAATTAATCCGGAAGAGATCATGGAACTCGGCGGTGGGCAAATGCTTCATGTGAAGCATCACAGTAGCGAAGTTAAGATCGATAGCTTTTTACCAAAGCAAGCTGATCCAGCTGACCTGGTTCGTAAGAGCTGTTCATTTGAGCGCATCTATTTCTCACGTAGTAGCGATATCAAAATATACCAGGAGCGCAAAGCTTTGGGGCGGATTATTGTCCCAAAAATTCTGGAAGCAGTAGATCAGGATATCCAAAACACAGTTTTTAGCTATATCCCTAATACTGCCGAAACTGCCTTTCTAGGCATGATGGAAGGCTTAGAAACTGCCTTGAATACCTACAAGGGCAAAAAGGTCGCGGAGATTTATGCTGAAGATATAGACGATGCCGAGCGTAAAGAAAAGCTGGACACATTGCTCGCGATGCGTCCTCGCATGGAGAAATCGGTGAGTAAGGATGTGAAAATGCGCACCTTTATCACAGACGATTCCTCTCGCGATGATCTTGTTTCGCATGTCTATGATATTACACAAGGTATTATCAAGTCACACGAAGACAATCTTGTCGTACTGGACGATTCGATTGTTCGTGGTACAACCTTGCAAAAAAGTATTCTCCATATGCTGGCAAGGCTCAAGCCTCGTAAGGTCGTGGTTGTTTCTTCTGCTCCACAAATTCGCTATCCGGATTGCTATGGTATCGACATGTCGAACATTGGCCGGCTAGTGGCTTTCCGTGCAGCGATTGCGTTGCTCAAGGATCGAGGCCAATCCAATATTATTGATGAGGTGTACCACGAGCTGAAGGCGTTGCGTGCTGAAGGCAATTTGTCCAAGGAAAACCTCGTCAAGCGCATTTACGATCCATTTACACCTGAAGAGATTTCTGCCAAAATTGCTGAACTGGTTTGCCCTGAAAATTACCAGCCTGAGCTGGAGCTCGTTTTCCAATCCCTGGAGGACTTACATGCCGCGATTCCCAATCATACCGGAGACTGGTACTTTAGTGGGGACTACCCTACTCCAGGAGGAACACGCGTAGTGAATCTGGCCTTTATGAATTATTATGAAGGCAAAAATGTCCGGGCGTATGATGCTGAAATGGTGTAAGGCAGTTGTGCCCGTCTTTGATGTTTGATGCTCCGAATTCTAAAAGTTAGGGATTTTGCGAGGATCGAACATCAAGCATCGAACAGCGAGAGCTTGTTGTGAGGATCGAACAGCGAGGGCTTGGGCGAGGATCGAACATCAAGCATCGAACAGCGAGGACTTTTGCGAGCATCGAACAGCGAGGGCTTTTTGTGAGGATCGAACAGCGAGGACTTTTTGTGAGGATACCCCCTAAAACAAAGGAGCGCGTATCTTTAAAAGATACGCGCTACAGCCTTTAAGAAAAGCTTCCTCACCTAATTTATTATCGAGCCAGTTGGCTGTGATGTCTTTCTTGATGATTACAATTCAAAAGTAGCATAGAATTTAGATGTGCTCTTGAATATTTCGGTTAGCCGACATATTCAGTGGTTAAAAGACAATTTGAAAGGGCTAAGCTACAACCACCCTACAGTCCAACTGTCACTGAACCCTGTCAGGGCTGCAAGTCCGCCTCCGTGAATCACTACAGTAGGCTCTTTTTCGTTGCGCTTTTGTCCCCAAACTTCTATTGCCATCATAAGTTTTGCAGTGTAAATGGGGTCAATCAAAACACCCGTTTCTGACACAAACCGTTTACAAAAAGCCTCCACAGAAGCATTAACACTGCCAAAGGCACGTGCTGTGGGCGGGATATGAAACTGTACCTGTATACCAGATTGAATAGAGGCTGTGTCAACTCCAGCCATATTCTCCTGGATAAAGCCTAGACAGTGTTGTAGCGTATCATGAAATTCCGGCTCCGTTCCAGCTGCCAGCATTATATGTATGGTAGGGAATCGGCCCAAAAGGCCAAGGCCTACAGCCAAAGCCGCAGCAGCAGTTCCTGTCCCTGAATCAATCCATACATGCTGAAAAGCCTGCCCCAAGCTTTGCTCATTTCGCCAGAGATCATATCCAAGCGTCAAAGCCCCAGGCCATGAAGCTGTACAAGCTGCTCCTTCTGGCACGAGTAACCGGGTCTGATCATCGGAGCTGGCAAGGCGGTCGACCTCCGGCCAGTCGGCACCTTCAATCCAATGGATAGGCTGATCACCATTTAGCAATGCCGAAATCCAGGCAGTCCCCTTGGGCTGCGGATTGCGCGGTTTTCGTAACCATAATTCAGTTTTGAAGCCTTGTTGCTTCGCCAGCGCCATCAACGCTGGAACATGATTGCTATTGGCACCGCCGACAATCGCCAGGGTCTCAATATTGTGCTTGCGGGCATACGCTAGTAGCGAAGCGTATTTACGGCTTTTTGTTCCACCCAAAAAGCCGCTTTCATCCTCTCTTTTAATCCAAAAATTATCTCCAAAAACAGAAAGTTTATGAATGCGACTTTCCTTCAGGATATCACTTAGACAAAATTGATGGCACCAATGGTATAGTTCTTCGGGCTTCATTGCTAATCGGACTGGTTTTTTGACTAATTTAGCGCCCTACTCCCGAATTATAGCAACATGACCCTTATTTCCTCTATCTCAGGTACACGTGGAACCATTGGTGGCCGTGCAGGCGACAACCTCACCCCCATTGATATTGTAAAATTTGCTGCTGCTTTTGGCACCTGGTTGAATCTCCGAACCGGTCCTACCAAAGTAGTAATCGGCCGTGACGCGCGTCCTTCTGGCCAAATGGTCCAGGACCTGGTTATGCAAACGCTTGTCAGCTTAGGCTTTGAAGTGATCGACCTTGGTATGAGCACTACGCCCACCGTTGAAATGGCGATCCCTCATTATCATGCAAAAGGCGGCATCATGATTTCAGCTTCTCATAATCCCATTGAGTGGAATGCATTGAAGCTATTTAATCATCGGGGAGAGTTTGTTACGAAAAAAGACGGGCTCGAAATTCTCCAAATTCTGAACGAAGGGCTCTTTAATTTTGCGTCTGTTCAGGACCTTGGCAAGATCAACGTTGTAAACGATTATTTCTACAATCATATCAACGCTATCCAACAGCTTCATCTGGTAGATAATTATGCTATTAAGAAAACTGGCTTTAAAGTCGTTGTTGATGGCGTAAATAGTAGCGGCTCTATTTATGTTCCGCTTTTATTAAAAGCACTTGGGGTGACCGATATTATTGAACTCAATAGTGTCCCTAATGGCTACTTTGCGCATGACCCTGAGCCACTTCCCAAAAATCTGGGCCAACTGGCAAAGCGCGTTATAGATGAAGGTGCAGATCTGGGTATAGCCGTTGATCCTGATGTGGACAGACTGGTATTTGTAGATGAAAAAGGCAATATGTTCGGTGAGGAATATACCTTGGTAGCGATTGCTGATTATGTTCTTCAGAATAATAAAAGCACCGTAGTTTCAAATCTTTCTTCGAGTAGAGCGCTGGATGATATTGCAGAAAAATATGGCTGCCGCAGGGTGGTTTCAGCAGTAGGTGAAGTGAATGTTATCGAAATGATGAAGCGCACCGATGCGCTCATCGGAGGTGAAGGGAATGGCGGTGTTATTTATCCAGAACTTCACTATGGACGTGATGCGCTCGTGGGGATTGCACTATTCCTTTCTTTTTTGGCAAAATCAGAAAAGACAGCTTCCGAAATTCGAGCAAGCTATCCTGATTATTTTATGGCTAAGGAAAAAGTCTCCCTGACACCAACTACTGATGTCGACGCGATACTTCAATCCTTTAAGGAGAAGCATGCTGGAGCTGACATCAATGATGTAGACGGAGTCAAAGTAAGCTTTGCTGACCGTTGGGTTCACCTTCGCAAGTCAAACACCGAGCCTATCATTCGCATATATACCGAAGCGCCCACCCAGGAAGAGGCGGACGCTTTGGCGAAAGAAACGATGGATAGCTTGAGCTAACGTGTAATTGTTTTAAATAGAGTGCAAGGCACGTGAGTATCGAGCAGCGAGGATCAAGTATCAAAGGATTAAGGCGCACACTCGCTACTTGATACTAGATATTTGCTACTCTCGTATGATTTTCAAAATATGATGTTGTCTTGAACCAGGGCTTTGAATTTTATTTTTCAAACTCAAAATCCCTGGCCCTAAATACTTAAAGAGCTCTGGCCTACATCTTAACAGCCTTTACCTGCTGGCGAAAGCCCTTTTCCCCAGTGAGTACGATATTGTAGACACCGGATGGAAGATTGAGTGCATGTAAATCTACACGCTGTCCTCCGTCAGTAAGCCCTTTCTTTTTAACAGTATGGATAAGCTTGCCTGTCATTGTATACACTTTGAGGCTAATATTCATATCATGTGGAAGCACAAAACTCAGGGATACACGATCAGTGAAAGGATTGGGGAATACCTTCATTGGAGGAGTTTGCATCTGCAAAACCTTTCCTGAACGCAATGCAGCCGGGCGTGGCAAGCCCTGAGGATTACCGCAGCTTCCACCAGAAAAATCAATTCCAGCGCTACAATCACCGAGCACCCAATCTCCTGAGCTAAGCTTGGCTGCAACATCACTCAAAGGCACACATGTCGTTTGAGAGGTTCTTCCAGTTTGATTACACATCGCAATCGCCTCTTCCCCGCTCCTTAGCTGACAACGAATGTCTACAACATGGACAGTATGCACTGCGCTTACCTGACATCCGTTCGCGTCGATTGCGGTTACGTGATACTGGGCAGTTTCATGGAAATTGGGAGGAAGGAGGGGGAGCGAATCTTCGAAAGGAGAGGCAAACATTTCAGTGCCCTCTGCACCCGTACTCCAATGATAGGTATAAGGCTTCTGCCCACCGCGCGCTTTGGCTTTGATTCTCGCAACCTGGCGACCTGGATAATGTGGCGCTAGATACTGGTCCGGGCACGTTTCTACATAAAATGAGCTAGGGCAAATTGGCGACAAGTAGATATGCTTATTCCTAGGCTGCTTCCCATTATTGCGTATTCTAAAGGTATCTGAAATAGCTTGCTGATATCCTGGAGCAGACGCTATCACACGATATTTTCCTTTTTGAAAAATAGACCAGCCAAAGCTTCCGGTGCGCGACGATTGTTGTGGATTTACAGCTGGAGCCATATTAGCAGAAGCGGGGCTTACAGGAGAAAAGCGCCCGCTTGGGTCTTGCTTTTCCAAAACCAAAGTGACGCCTGGAACAGGATTGCCAGTTCCATAATTCAGCGTAAGGCCAAAATTGCGGCAGCTTGCCATAGCATTCCGAATCTCATCGCGAAGCAGTTCACTTACCACTACAAGGTTGGACAAGTTCGATCCGGTATTCCGGCGGTCTGAGGTAGTGGCGTGATCCCAAAATGATGAAAAAGTAAACTGCTTTTGCGTAAGCCCACAGTAATATGGCAGCTCTATCCAACCTCCAACAGAGACATAGGTAGTGCCAATATTTCCACCTTTGTAGGCGAAGCGAGTCGCTGTTCTAAAATTGGTAATTTCATCATTTGTAAGGCCCAATTTTGCTCCTTCGCTATTAATAACTGCAGCTACACGATTCCATAGAGGGCTGCCTCCTTTGGTCAGCATATTTTGCAAAAAGACATCTTCCAGATTAGGGTTCAGAACATTGTTATCCGAGAATATTTTTTCATAAATCAAATTCAAGTCCTTCACTGTCAGCGTATTAGGGAATTGATTTGTGGCAGCACCACAACCAAACTTATGCCTCAACAGAGTATTATTGCTGATCCCAATAAGGTTACGCGCCCAGTTTATCATCATCGATCTTCCGAGTATAGGGTTACCATTTCCGGCATAATCCTGGAGCGCATTTGTAGCCATATTATCAGAATTAAACATCATGGTTCTGAGCAAATTCCGCAGAGTAACCAGGCTATCACAGCCTACCGATACATTCGAAGAATTTGGGCAATTTACTCCGTCTGAAATCTTACAACGGCGCCAGGTTCCATTTTGCAAAACGCTGGCTGGATTGGCAGCGTTTTGAAGAAGTGCGCGATATACGTACCAGTATTCAATAATCTTATTGGTACTTGCCGGATAAATCTTGCGATTACTTTGGAGCGAAGCTTTTACAGGGCCGCCGATTTCTTTGAGGCGAAAGCCTACAGTGGTACCACGCTTCGTGATATCATCATCATAAGGCGATACCGTGCCTCCGATATTACTGCGAAGCAGATTACCGATGCGCGTTGTGAGCGCATTCGTATTATCAAGTAGGACGAGATCAAAACGACGTTGGCCATTTCGTGTGTAGGTTTCCAAATCAACGATCCTTCCTCCAAAGTGATTCGCAATTTCAGTGATATTACCAAGTGACTCCCCTCTCCATAATACGAACTGGTCCTTAAAATTGGGATGTGAGGATTTTTCTAAAACGGCGATATAGTTATTATCACCCTTTCGCTCCAGGTCTACAATGTTCGCATTATGCTGACTGGCAAGGGCTAACAGTTCTGCACCTGTTCGGTTATTATACACCCACCATCCTTTATAATTTTTGCCAGTATTTCTGATCAAAACGCCACTATAATACCGCTGACCATTAACGCGGTAGGTATCAAGGTCAAGAATACGGGAGCCGGTTTCTTCTGCTTTATCGAGCAAATACCCAAGTGTACGGTCTGTAAAGTATGACCAAAGGGCAGCCTGATCACCAGTATTTTTCACAAAGGCTACCGCCATCCGTTTTTTCCCATTTACACGATACACTTCTATATCAATCGCACGCATAGTGTACTTAGCAGCAGTATCCAGCACTTGTTGAGAGGTAAGTCCTACATACCAGCGCCAGGCTTTCTGGTGGTCACCGGAATTGCGTACCATACTACCGCTCAGACGTAATGGTGAGGCTTGCACAACTTCAATATCTGTCAGACGATAGCCAGCATTCAGTAAGGTTGTTACTTGATTTCTTGTTTTCGAATGAAACCAGCGAAACTTCGTAGTCGGATTCGCCTGAAGGCGTTCATTGTCTACAGGTTGCCCCAACATACTTGATACAACAAGTAGCATAGTTATGCTAAATATGAGACCAAGACGGGCGAAAAGGTTAATGTGAGATCGTAACATGATTATTGTTGTTAGCGTGATTGTTTTGATTTTGATTAGGTGAAAAGAACACGCTACAAAGGTCATTTCGAGCAACTGACCATTTTCTTAAAGGCTATCAAAGAATTATTAAAAAATATTAAAAAAGCAGGTTTAGAGCCTCTTTGGCCTACCTTTATTAGTAAAAAGCAAACTTCAGGGCATGGACATATTGATTTTTTTTGATATATTACGTGTAAGATTTAGTCGGATGCTCACGACTTCTTCTATACAACACCGAGAATTCTAGTCAGGCTCCTTCGTAAACCAAGCTCTAATTCTATTCTACATGCGACTCACTATCCTTCTCCTGCTGCTGCCCATATTGGGTACTGCACAGGTAACCACTTGCGTCTCGATCGAAAACGAAATCGGGGACGCTACTGCTGGCACGTACACGTTTGATGTGTACGTTAGTACCGCAGCTGGCTCAGTCAGCGATTTGTACATGGCGACTTCTGATGTCCAAATCCGATTCTCAACTGCGGCATTCACCTCACCCACCCTCTCCAAGATGGACAATCCCAGTCCTCCGAGCGGCATTCAAAATGGCTTTTGCACGTTTATTCCTACCTCCACTGACAATGGAGGCATTACGGACTTACTGGCACAATTTGGCTATCACGGTGCGATTAGCACTTCCATATCAGGAAGTCTTGCGAGCATCAATCTCAACACCATCAGCGTGTCATCGAGCAATATCCTTACAGGAATAGCTAAAATCGATGGAACGCGGAGTACACATCGGCTTGGGCGGTTTGTCATCTCTGGCTATACCGGTGGCAGCCCTGGGCTTGTGCTCGAAACATTAGGCGTACTACCTACCCTTGTTTACACATACGCTACTGCTACCCCCTTCTCAGCGACTGTGACCAGCCTGATTGGTTGCACAAGCTTGCCTGTCGAATGGCTGGGTTTTGAAGCTACAGTGCAAAACCAAAACGTCAATCTTGACTGGTCTACCGGGAAAGAATATAACACCGCCCTTTTTCAAATTGAACGAAAAAGTGGTGATGGCAATTTTGAATCTATTGGCACAATAACTCCAACTGGCCTTGAAGAAAACCAGTATCACTTTCTGGATACGGAGGCACCTCTGGGCAAACTGCGCTATCGCATTCGCCAAATCGATATCAACGGAAACAGTCAACTGAGTTCTGTAGTCAATGTGCTATTAAGTTCAGAGGCTCAGGTCTGGCTTTACCCGAATCCCTCGGAAGGCAATATTCAGATTCTGTTTTCAGAGGAATCAGACGCTGTTGGGAATCTGAAAATTTTTGGTCTTGACGGAAAGCTCCTTCTGGAGCGTGAGCTTCGACAGGAAGGCTCCAAGCCTGTGGAAATGTCCATCAAAGAACTCCCGGCAGGCAGTTACGGCTACCAGATCATAAGGGGAGCGCAGTCTTTTGGTGGCGTGATTAGCAAATACTAATTGCTATTGTCACGCACTGTCCGCAGGCTTTTGCCCTAGATAGTCTGCTCTATTTTTCCCAAACCAAGCCTTCCTATCATGAACTTTTTAATACAAAAAATCAGGTTAGTATGCTGTTTCAGTCTTCTTTTCTTTTCATCATACGCATTTTCTCAAGACACTATTCCCTTACTAAGCAGTCACAATGTCTGTCTCGATGATGCTCCCGGCCATAGCCAGGGCTTTATCAACTTCACGAACCAAATCATACACGGATTTACCGTAAGCATTGAAGCAGAAGACGGCGGTCCATTGCCTGCCAATATCCAGTTCGTCGGCCTGATGGGCGACTCACTCGACTTTGATGTGGACGATAATCTGGATGGAAATATAGGAGGTCCCAATGAAACCGACGACGTGGATACCTCTCCCAATAAAACCACCGCCACATATCACGCTCCAGCAATCAATACGCATCCTATTTTTCCAGGCGACACCTTCCAAATGGACATCGCCCTCACAGGAATGGCAGGCACCCGCTGGTGTCTGAATGTTCAACCCTTAAATGTACAAGGTGCGGCCGTCGGAGTTGCCCGAAGTGAAGACACTGGCCTTCCACCGCAAGGCTGCGTGGAATATGGTCTCCAAATGTCGCTAGACGGCATTGGCGCTGTTGGGTATAATGGCCTTAGCTTCACGGATGTCAACCAGACCGGGGGGATATTGAACAGCGTTTTCATTACTGGATTTAACTTTATCGCACTCAACGCCGAACAGCTCGATCTCGATGGAGGAACGATTCCTTTGTCAAATTACAATGGGCTAACTGGAGAGCTCCAATTTGCGGTACCTGTTCAACCGGGTGAGCCTTTTTCATTGCGTGTTATTCCAGATATGTATGTACCTGACGAGCCAGCGCTAATGACGATTTGCGGAAGTCCGCCTATTCCATCTCAGCCCCTTCCTGCCCGCACGATTGCATATGATCAGTATGCTTTTCCAGACTTTGAAGGTGGAGCAAACTTGACCAATATCGGAGCATTTACTTTTCGGTATGAAATTCCTATCATGGACCCGGAGCAGTATCTGCAAATCCTCTATCGCCCCAATTTTCCTGAAAGTAGCGGGCGTATGTATTGGAGTGTGCAAAATATGGTACTTGAGCCTTTTGCCGATTCGATGGACCTGACCGTGTACTGGGATTTGGATCCTGAAGGAAACAATGCCGACTCTGTAACTTTAGTAGAGCTTATCGATATCTACGTCATACTTTCGGATACTATCATGGAGCAAGGCCCGGTTTTGGGTGGGCCATTTACTACTGAGACTCTATCGCCTTTCACCTATGATGTCGGAGGCAACCTTCCACAAACGTTAGCAGAACAGCCCACCAACCGTATCCGCCCCACTTCGGCGGGACCACGGATTTGGCAAAACGGCACAAGCGAAGGTGTGCTTATTGGTTGCCGCATGCCCAATATTGATGGAGACTCCCTAACGTATCGCCCCGGAAACAACGGTCCGTATGTGCCCAGTGATTATGCGGGAGACTGGAATGCCTGTGTTCCTATGGCTACATCCAATAGCTTTAGCTGGCTTAGGAAAATACATCCCGATGTCGACGCTAAATTGAAGGCTGCTTTTGGTGAAGGAGATTCCGCCCATCGCAAAATGTTGGCAGAGTTTAGTAAACTCATGAAACGCAAAAACAAGGAAGGTGTATTCGTTTTCGATTTTATGCAAGGAAAATTAGCCTTTATCGACAAATACAAACTCCCGATTAAAGTGTCATATCAGTCTGAATTTTATAAAGGAGATAAACCTTCTCCTAACGACTGTTATGGCCATAAGGCAGAAGACCAAAACGCCATGCCTGCAACTCCCAAAGGCAAAGTATCTCGCAAATGGATTCTGGACCGAATGAAAGACTCCTGCGACGTGGAGTTAGTACTTGCCTGGGAAAACTATGGCATAGATTCGATGGGAAACTTTACCACATCGTACCATTCCCATTGTGTGGTGCTCACAGGAATCCGAAAAACAGGCTCAAATTACACCCTTAAATATAAAGACGACCATTACCAGTCCAGGCCTGGAGGTACCCGACAATCCCAAGTAACCTTAGATAGCTTGTCAGATGGTAGTCTATATATTCCAGAACTCTCCACCCTATTCTTTTCCAGCTGCTATTTGGATCATGTAGTAGCTGAATGTCACGATAAAAGTATTACCCATAGGTCCATAAAAGGCAAGGCATTCAAAGACATTAATAGAAACGATAACGGTGGCGCTACTGCTCCCGGATACGAGGGAATCTGCTTGGAATTGGTGGATACTACTGGCACCGTAGTGGCTACTACCAAAACAGATAAGGATGGACGCTACGTGTTTGGGGACCTCCCAGAAGACACTATTTTTTGTGTCCGAGTGAAAGGCTTGCCTGGCCTTTGGAGATACAGCACCCCCAATGTAGGAAACGACAGTGTTGATTCCGATTTTGACCCCAATACTGGAAAAGCTCCCGTCGCTACCTTCGGAAGTACGGATACTGCCTTCACATATGACTTGGGCTTGGTTCCTCCTAGTATTTATCCACTGAACGGAGATTTGCGCATTTATCAGATGAGTTTCAGTGATCCTCACATGCTGGATAATGCAAATACAGGTTCAATCGACATCAGCTATTATCTTCCCACTAACGAGCAGGAATATTATGTCAACATCGTCTACCTGCCGGCTGGCTCCTCTACGCCCGTATGGATTGCGGACAACTTTACGCTGGAACCTTTTCCAGATACCATGCAGCTGGGTTTTTATTTTGATTTTGATACGTCTTTAACAAATTCAGCCTCTACCCTTCCATTGACAGAAGGTAGTTTCAAGCTTTTTGTTACCGATACCATCATCCCTACTCAGCCTATCGTAAGCTTGTGGGACACCTTGCCTATTCTACAAAGTGGTCATCATGTTGGAGGCAACCCATTATCGTCTCCGATCGACTTCACGCCTCTTGGTAACAGAAGAATCAAGCTGCCACCACTTCCTCCGCGTGTATTTGGAAGTAACAGTACTAGAAGCGCACTTATAGGCTGTAGTATGCCAAACTTTGACTGCGACTCCTCACGCTACAAGCCTGGTAAAAATGGCCCTTATGTACCGAGTGACTATGCTGGCGACTGGAATGCTTGTGGACCCGCTGCAGTAGGCAATAGTTTCCAGTGGCTCGCTGGAGTAAACCCTGTTCTGGGTGCAAAGCTAAAAGCCGCTTTTGGCGAAGGTGACAGCGCACATCGCAAGATGGTAGCAGAGTTCAGTGCATTGATGGGCCGTGCCAATAATGGCACCGTGGACATCAAGAAATTCATCGAGGCGAAGCTTGCCTTTATTGATAAATACAAGCTCCCGATGAAGGTCACCTATCAGTCTATGCACCGACCAGAGGCCACCATCAACTCTCCTAACGATTGCTATGGACATAAAGCAACACGCCAGAATAAGGTTCCGCCACAAAATCTTAAGAATGACAAAATCGACCCGGAATGGATCTATAATAGACTGAAAGACACTTGTGATGTGGAAATTCTGATCACCTGGTTAGTCTGGGATGACTTTGATATGCAATGGACCGCCTCGCGAGGCAGCCACTACGTAACCGTTACAGGCATGCGTGAAAATCGCGGAAACTGGCGCATCAAATGGAAAGAAGATACTGCACAACACAGGGCCGGTGGACTTTTCCAGGGTATTAGTAATATGGTTGTGGACACTTCCGGGTTCTTGCGCCTGCCCCAACTGGATCGCCGTGATCCGACACGCTCTGGCTTTGCTATTGTCTCCAATGTGGTCGCAGAATGCTATGATCCTTCAGTCACCTTTACTTCTACCAAAGGCAAGGCAACCGAAGACAGCAACGGTAGCGGTACAAGCGATCCTGGCGAAGCTAGTATCCAGGGGCAGCCCGTCATTTTGGTGGATAATGTAACTGGACTGGATGTGGATACGACCTTCACCCTACCGGATGGGACCTTCGTCTTTGGCGATCTTCAACCAGGCAATTATTATATGCGATTGCCGAGTATTTTGCCAGGATTTGGGCTTGCACTACCCGATCAGGGAACGAATGACAGCATCGATTTCGACTTTGATTTGGTGACGCAGCAGACACCGCCGTTTGTGTTGGGTGTGGATGATGTCAATAGCCTGACAGGCCTTGGCCTTGTGGCAGATAGCATCGTGCGCCTCAACTTGCAGGCAATTTTGGAAGGGCCGTATGATCCTCTTGGTGATTCAATGTTTACCAAGCTCTGGGATCAAGGCTTATTGCCGCCATTGGTTCCGCAGAACCTCTTCGGCCTGCCTATTGATACGCCGTACCAAAGCATTGCGATTCCGACGCCGCCGGATTCTTTGATTCCCGTGAACTTATGTGTTGTACAACTTCGTCCTCAAGGTGATTCACTTAGCATTTATACGAGCCGTCCGGCGATGATATTCAACACGGGTGATATTCTCTTTATCGATCCTGTTTTGGGTTATACAAATGGGCTTGTCGATGTCCTCCCGGGCAATTACTATCCTGTATTGTTGCCTTTAGGCCACTTACCGATTATGCCTTCGCAGCCTGTGCCACTTGCGCCGTCTCAGCCAGGACTCTCACTGCAATTGCAGGCTGTTACGATGACACCATTTGGCGCCGATAATCGAATCAATGTCGCACCTGGAAAGCAAGCGCTCCGCGCAGGAAATGCCAATGGCGACGAGGCGATCAATGTAGCCGATCGAGCCGAAACCTGGAACGAACGGAACACCACTGGCTACAAGCAGGAAGATATCAACTACGATGGTGTTATCAATGCTGCTGATCGAGCCGGAACCTGGAACAATCGCAATACAGTAGGCGAATTACCGAAATAATTTGAGGGCTTTTGACTTAAAAACCGCTACCAGCGATCTGCTGGTAGCGGTTTTTTTGATTGTAGATTGGAAAGTGGCGAATAGAGATTTTTTTTAAGCGAAGATCAAGGATCGAACAGCAAACAGCGAGGACTTTTTTTCTACCGAATCACCAACACCCAACCCTTCAAGACCTTACGCT